>JACCSE010000099.1 GCA_013813145.1 Gemmatimonadales bacterium | reverse complement strand
GGCCAGCTCCAAGTCGGATTCCCAGAAGGTCCAGGTCCAGCCCGACCCTTCGTCCGAGATCCGCGCCCGGACCCAGTCCCGCCCGTCGTTGGGCGACAGCTCCACCGCCGTGAGCGGTCTACCGCCGGAGCCCATCGCCCATCCGCGCACCCTCACCCGGCCGGCTCGGACGATCTGGTCCGGCACCGGCTCCAGGATCACGGCGTTGAGCGGAACCGCGCTCAGGGGAATGCCGGCGGATACGTCGCGCGGGTCCGAAGGGTCGAGCTCTCGCTGAACGCGATAGGCCCGGCGCTGGAAATAGTTGGAGGACGGCTCCTCCAGCAGGGTGATGCGGCCGAGCCACTTGACGCTCCGAGCGCCGATCCAGCCCGGCACAACCGCCCGCAGGGGGAAGCCATGCGCCGCCGGAAGCGGCGCCGCGTGCAGCCCGCTCGCCAGGAGCACTTCGGCGCTCAGCGCCTTGGCCAGGTCGATCGAACCGCCGAAGCCGAACCGCCGGCCGTGACGCTCGACTCGGTCGAGACCCACGAACTCTACGTGCCGGGCCTTCTCGGACACACCCACCGACTCGAGGAGATCGCGCAGGGCCACCCCGCTCCACCAGCCCGTGCCGGCGGGCTCCGGCCCCCAGGGAAGTTCGCCGGGCAGGGGGCCCAGCGAGAGGAACTCGTCCCGGCGCAACCCGGCGCACACCAGGGTCGCCATCACCTCACGCCGCGGAAATGCCTGGCCGAGCTCCTCCAGTGAAAAACTTCTGGGACCGGCGACCAGGCCATCCACCTCCAGTCGCCATGCTGCGAGGTCGATATGAGGAATCGGCGCGTGACTCCGGGTGAAGAAGCGATTCGCGGGGGTGACGAATTCGCCGGCCCCTACAGGCCACGTCCCGGTGTTGAGGCCGTCCTCGTCATGGACCAAGCGAGGACCGGTCATGGTCATGCCAATTCTCCTAGCGAATCCGCAACGGGTGGACGCAACTCGCCGGAACCTCCGGCATCGGCGCCTCCCGTTTCACCGAGTCGCCTCTCGCCACCGGCACTCGGGATGAGTCGCGCGGGCTCGGTACGACCGGCATGGGGCACGCCACGGTCGGCTCGCCTCCGTCCGCGGTACCGAGCGGCGAGGGGCTCTGGATCGGCACGTTGGGACCGCCCCCGAATCGGAGGCGCGGCCGGGACTCGTCGAGCCTGAATTCGAAGGGAGGTCGGCCGATATCGTAGGGCGCGTCCAGTTGGTCCTTACCCTCAGGCGGGAGGCCTGACGCAGTCTGCCCGAGAGCGGTCGAAACGAGAGCCGGCCCGAGCATTCCGAGGCCCAGGGTGAGCTCTAGCGGGAACAGACGCATGGGCTCCTCCGCGACAGAGGCTGCCGCCGAATTCATCAGGGGTTTCCCCGGCTCAGTTCGTCCCCTCGCGCCGCGCCGCGAGCAGGGGTCCGGCGACCAGCACGAGCAACAGGAACGCTCCGGGGTTGAAGCGCCGGTGCTCGCGCCAGGACAGCACCGGCACCAGCACGAGCAACGTCAGGGCGACCAGACTGACCGCGACCGCGATGGTGCGTTGCCGAGGCATCACCCAGCTGTCGTGGGGCACGGCGGGAATGTGAAAGAGTTCGCCCGCACGCAGCTCGATCACGCGGCCATCGTCGAACGCGGCGGTAGCCGTCCCCGCCACTACCAGTCCGACGTGCTCCACCGTACAGTGGGTCGCGCCGACGGCCGGGCCCACGTGGGACGACCAGCGCCACCCCGGTTGGTAGATCGCTCGGCCGATGGTGAGACCGCCGAGGCGCACCAGCTCGAAGCGACCCTTGACCATCTCCCGAACCTCGTCCGGGGTGTCGAACCGTTTCAGCACCACATCCATCATGGGCTCACCGCCCCCCAGGGTGACGCTACAGTACCCCATCCAAGCTCGCAAGCCGGTGATTTGAGGACCGAGTGCGCGCAGGTCACGCGCAGAGGACGCTGTTTCACCATTCTCATCGCGAAGCTCGGATCGTCGGTGTCTGACCGGAGGAAGACCCATGCTGGCCAACTGGATTACGCTTTCGCGGCTGCCGCTGCTGCTGGCGTGCACCCTGATCCTGTACCTGGGACCGCCGCCGGTCCAGCTCGCCGGTGTGGCGCTGCTGTTCGTGGGCCTCATGCTCGATACGGTCGACGGGATGGTGGCCCGCCGGACCGGCCAGACCAGCTTGATCGGAAGCGTTCTCGATATCGCCGCCGACCGCACGTACGAGCTGGTCCTCTGGGTGTGCTTTGCCGACCTGGGCCTGATCCCGATGGCGATCCCGCTGATCGTCGTCGCCCGGACCACGCTCACCGATGCGTTTCGAAGCATCGGGGTGGGGCAAGGAACGGCGCCCTTCGCTCAGCATCGGACCGCGCTCGCCCGGTTCCTGGTGGGCTCGTCCACCATGCGGATCGGATACTCGGCCAGTAAAGTGGTGACGTTCTGCGGTCTGGCTCTGACGCACGCGGCCAGCCGTTTTCCGGCGGAGACGATCCTGGGGGGCGCGGCGGAACCGCTGATGGCCGGGCTGAAGGTCCTGGCCTGGGTGACCGTACTCATCTGCGTCCTTCGAGGTCTGCCGGTGATCCTCGGCTGGCTGCGCCGGGTCGGCGACAATAGCCGCCTGGTCGCCGGCCACGCGATAGTCGACTAGAAGGCTGCCGAGCATTCATCGGTGAACTGGTGACTCGACGGCCGGCTCGCCGCCGTTCAGCAGACCCAGCACGCGTTCGGCCCGGTACCGGAAGATCCGCCCAAGCTGCCAACAGACCAGCGCTATCTGAATCGGTGTCGAGGTGAGGATACGAAAGCGCAGTTCCGGCGAACACTTCATCCCGGGGGCGACCCAAGCGGAGAGTGGTTCGCAGCGGGTGCTTGCGCGGTCGTCTCATCCGGTGCTCGACACTCACGGGAGACGATCGGACGTCACTGGGCCGCGGTCATCTGCCCGGCGCACCGTAGCCTCGGGCCATGGCCGTCGCGGCCAAGACCATCAGTACGACCAGACCCGCCTCGAGATAACTGATTCGGGCGAAGCGTCCCGCGCGACGCGTATCCACCGGCTCGCCCCGACCGGCCAGGGTGCGCCAGCGGATGAACGCGAGCATCGGTGACACTTCCAGGACGAGGATCAATCCCAGGAGCGCCATCTTGGTCCAGAAGACGTGGTTGTGGAGGTAGTACGCGCTTCCCTTTTCCAGTCCGGCGAAGGCGCGCACCAAGCCGGTCGCTATCCACAGCAGCGCCGCGATGCCCCACCACGAGTCGGCGGAGAACACGCGCCGGAGGCCGGGGGGATCGAGCGGTCCCTGGAGAGCACGCGCACGCGCCCACACCGCCCCGAGCCCGATGCCCAACGCGATCAGGTGAGCGGCGGCGAAGAGCCAGCGGACGGTCATGGGACGCTCCGCGGTGGTCCGATGAGTGCGGGGAGCAGGGTGACCGGCGTTCGGGCGTCGCTGGTGGGCGGACCAGCGCGCCTTATTGCTCTCGGTTCCGCCGCTGGCGCCGACGGGCTGCGGCCGCCTTCAACTGCCGGGCAGCGCTCGGCTTGACGTAGTGGCGGCGCTGGCGCAGTTCCTTCAGAAGTCCGGCCTTCTGTACCTTGCGCTTGAACAGCTTGAGAGCATGCTCCAGACGATCGGTCTCGTCGAGGCGAACCTCAATCACGACGACCTCCCGCTGCGTGAGAGGGATAGAACGAGAGGGGCCGGCACATGTCCCCGGGCCCCTGGCCTCCTCGAGAGTGCAATCGAACGATAGCTTCGCGGTCGTCCTGTTGGCAACGCCGGCTCCCGCGGCCGCGCCCCGGACCGGACGCCGGCGCGGGAGCACCGTCAGTCTCCGGCGACCAGGAACAGCATCACCCAGCGCGACCCCTGCCGGCTGAAATAAGCGCGATAGCCGACCGGGCTTCGCACATACTGTCTCGCCACGTACCCCACCCGGCCGCCGGCGAGCTGGACCGGCTCCCACGCGGTCGAGTCGGCCCCGGCCGGTGCGGGATGCGGCCCGCTGGCTCGCCTCACGACATCGAACGACAACACGGCGAGTACCGCCGCGGTCGAGTCGGGCCGGGCGCGGACCCGCACTCCGCTGCCGAGCACCGCCAGATGCTCGAGGCCGTCCAGCCCGGAGGGAAACCGGCTGAAGACATACGGCGCCACGAACGTCGTGTCGTCCACGAAGCTGCCGCCGAGCGCGAGCACCGCGGTCAGCTCCTCCCACACCCGGCTGCCCGGCCGGTCCAGGGCCCACCCGCGCCGGAACTCCTCGGCCCCGTCGTTCCCGCCGAAGCTGTTCTTGATGTCGGGCGCCACCACGGCCATCAGCGCCGCGGTGTCCCGCCGGGCGAGCGCGCCCAGCAGTTGGGCACGGAAGGTGTAGAAGCTGGGGTTCCGAACAGCCTGGTCCACTGGATACAGCTTGGCGACCTGGGCGGCGACGCCGGGAGCGGCCCCGGCGGCGAGCAGCATGAAAGCGAGCAGGTGGTGGCGAAGCATGGGCAGCAGCACGGCGGCATTCCTGTAGCGGTGGGCGACGGCATTCCTAGCGACGGCGGCGACGGCATCGGTAGCGGTGAGGCTTGCCGGCTATACCAGCCCGCGCGACGCAACCGTCACCGACGTACCGCGTCATGCTCCGGGTGGGGATCGAACCCACAAGGGAAAAGTATCCCAGCAGATTTTAAGTCTGCAGCGTTTGCCAGTTTCGCCACCGGAGCCCGGCAGCCGCAATATACCGCTTAGACCGGCACGCTCTCCCGGCGTACGCCGGAGGAGGCGCGGGTGCTCCACACCTCGGCGGCGCGGCCGAACCGATCGCGAAAGTCGCGCCCCACTTCCGCCAGGATTCTCGACTCCCGCTCAGCCGGCGCGAGCACGACGACCGCTCCGCCCCAGCCGGCGCCGGTGAGCCGCGCGCCGTAGGCGCCTCGTTCGACCGCGGAGGCGACGATGAAGTCGGCCTCGGGCACAGTGGACTGGTAATCCACCCGCAGCGATTCGTGCCCCTCGACCAGCAGCCCGCCGAGTCGGACGAGATTTCCCTGCGCCAGCGCGGCCGCGGCCTCGCGAGTGCGCACGGTTTCGGTAACGACGTGCCGCACCCGGGGCACCAGCTCGGGCGGCAGCCGGCGAGCCACCTCGTCGAGGTCGCCCGGCACCAGGTCGGCCAGGTGGGCGATGTCGGGCCGCCACGGACGGCAGAGCGCCAGCGCCGTCTCGCACTC
>JACCSE010000085.1 GCA_013813145.1 Gemmatimonadales bacterium | reverse complement strand
CGGCCGACGGCAGCGGCCGTCCGGAGAGCCTGCTCGTGGCCAACGGTAACCGTTTCGCCGGGACAGTCACCCCCGACGGACGCTCCGTGGTGTTTCAGGAGTCGTCGAGCGATCGCCACGGCATCCGCAGCATGGCATTCGACTCGGCTCCCGCCTCGCGCCTGCTCATTCCCGGGACGTTCGGCGAATCAGCGCCCGCCCTCTCACCCGATGGGAAGTGGCTGGCGTACCAGTCCGATGAAACGGGGCAGATGGAGGTCTACGTCCGCCCCTATCCAGGGCCCGGGGCAAGGGTATCGGTCTCGCTTCACGGTGGCACCGAGCCGCTGTGGGCGCACAGCGGGCGGGAGCTCTTCTTCCGCTCGGGCGACAGCCTGATGGCCGCCACAGTCGTATTGAGCCCGTCGTTTGCCGTGACGGTGCGGCGCCGGTTGCTCACCGGCTCGTATCTGAGTGGCGGGACTTTTCGTGAGTACGACGTGGCCCCGGACGATCGGCGCTTTGTCATGATCAGCGGTAGCGCGGGGCAGTCCACCGTGATCGGACTGCAGCACGTCTTCGAGCGCCTGCGCGGAGCGGAGCCGGCAACGGTGAGCCGATGACCGCGCCACTCGATCGACTGGCAGCCGCCCTGGCCGACCGCTACCGGATCGAGAGGGAGCTGGGACAGGGCGGCATGGCCACGGTGTATCTGGCCGAGGATCTCAAGCACCGGCGCGGGCTCGGACGATCAGATCGGCCTGAACAGCACCTGCAGACCCACCTCAAATGGCCGCGTCGCGCCAGCCGAGCGGCTCGGGGCACCTCGCTCCGGGCGCCACCGGGCCCTCCGCGAGGCGGCATGGGCCCGGGCGCTGGAGGGAGCGGAAGGGGAGCGCGACGATTCGATTGGCCGATGGATCGATTCACCGTGCGGAAGTACATTGGTACGAAGCAGCAGGCATCGGCCGCAGAGATCAAGATCAAACGCTACCTGGACCCTACACCATGAAACGAGCTCAGCCCGCCCCAGGGGCATGGCGGATGTCGCGGATACTCGATCCGCTTGGTGAAGCGGTCGGCCCGAGCCGACGAGGGGCTCAACACCTCCGCTACGAGGAGCCGGTCCTTGATTCGGCTCCAGTCGAGGGTCCGGGCCTGCTCTGGGGGATGGCAAGGGGTAGCCATCCCGTACCGTGTGGAGGGTTCGCTATCACACGATAACCCTGATCGCGCCGCGCGGTCCCTGACTGAGGACTACCGCTTCGCGGTTCCCCTCACTTCCCCCTCAGCCCTTCCAGCCAGTTCTCCGCCACGATCAGCTCGCTCTGCTGCGTCGCCTCTCCTTCCCGCACCATGAGGAGCCGCTTGTCGTCCGGGCTGAGCGAGAAGGACGGCACCGGACCGGGGCGGGCGAATTCCGAGGCCGGGAAGAGCGTCCGCTGCTTCCCGACCGAGAAGGTGGCGCCCGGCTGGATCTCGGCCGACACCATCTCACCCCTGCCGTTGAGGTAGAGCAGCTCCTGGCCGGTGCTCGCCCACGCCGGCTCTCTGCCGCCCGCGGTGGAGACCTGCCACTTGGCCGTCGCGGTCTGGGGGAACGGCCGGACGTAGACCTCGGACGCCCCAGACTCGTTGGAGGCGTACGCCAGCCAGCGGCCGTCCGGCGACGGCGCGGGGAAGAACTCCGCGGCCGGCGAAGCGACCAGCGGGATGAGGACCGTGTCCCCGCCTTGGAGCCCCATGAGGTCGGTGCTCCCCGCCCCGATCGGGGCGGTCCGGAGGAGGAGCCACCGGCCGTCGCGCGAGGCCACGATCTGGCCGAAGTCCACCTTGGAGGAGGCCCTCAGCAGGCGCGCGACCCCGGTCCCGTCGGCCCGGTGGGCGTAGGCCGTCCCCACCCCGGCGCCCGAGCGATCGCTGACGTAGAGGACCTCGCGGCCGTCGGCGGACCAGGAGGGACGCACGCTGGACGTGTCCCCGAAGGTGATCCGCGAGAAGGGGCCCTCCGGGAGCTGCTTGACCCAGATGTCGCGCCGACCCTCCCGCGACAGACCCACCGCCAGCGCCTTCCCGTCGGGAGACAGGCTGGCCGATTCGATGACGCCCTGCGGGTCCCACCCGGGATCCAGCGGGGTCACCCCACCGTCGCGGCTCACCCAGACCGCGCGCCGGGAGCCGAGCGTGCCACCCGTGGTGTAAGCCAGCGTGCCGTTGCCGGCGAGCGTCAGGTCGAGGTTGAAGCCGCCGGACCGCACCCCGACCCCCTCGATCAAGGCGATCGGCGCGCCGGTGAGCTCCAGCTTCTTCGGGTCGAAGGGAATGGCGATCAGCTTTCCGTCGGCGGTGACGACCAGGAGATGCCCGGTCGGGGCGTACAGGCCGTAGACGCCCCGGACCAGCGAGCGTGGCTCCCCGCGCGGTAGGGGCGAGGCCATGATCTCGAAGTCGGCCGGTCCTTGGCCGACGTGGCGGAGCCGGAAGAGCACGCCGGTGGCACCGGGGAGGACGTGGACCCACTCGGTCGCGATCTCCTTCCGCTCCGGTTTGATGGTGTACACCGGCTCGATCTCCCCGCCGGTGGCGCGCATCCGGGCCACGCCCGAGTCCACCTCGAAGTAGATGTACCCGTCGTCCCCCCAGTCGCCGGAGGTGGTATTGGCCTTATCGGTGAGGGTCACGGTCGGCGCGCCCGCGAGCGACGCGATGCGCACCGACGTCCCATCCTTGAGGAATCCAATCCGCTGACCGTCCGGGGAGAAGAACGGGCTCGCCCCGCCCTCGGTGCCCGCGATCGGGGTGGCGTCGAGCTGGTCGAGCGGCCGGAGCCAGAGGCGGTTCCCGCCGTCGGCGGGCCCGCTGTACACCAGCGCGCGGCCGTCCGGCGACAGGGCGATCCGGGCGCCGCCGGTCGCGAGCGGCGGCTGCAGGGTCTGGTTCCGACGGAGCGCGAGGCTGAACTGGCTCAGGAGCGGAGCCGGCGGGGGCCGGAGCCAGCCCCAGAGCGCCGCGGCGGTGGCGACGGC
>JACCSE010000075.1 GCA_013813145.1 Gemmatimonadales bacterium | reverse complement strand
CCGCCGTGGGCCTCCGCGATCCACTTGGTGATCGCCAGGCCCAGCCCAGTGCCGGGGCGGTCTCCGGTGCGCGAGCGCGCCGGGTCCGCCCGCCAGAACCGTTCGAAGATATGCGGCAGATCGCCCGGCGCGATCCCGATGCCGCTGTCCCGCACCGTGAAGACGACCGCCTCCTCGTCCTCGCCCAGGGCGAGCGCCAGCGTGCCGCCCTGCGGCGTGTACTTGATCGCGTTGGTCACCAGGTTGAGCAACATTTCCCGGACCCGGTGCAGATCCACGGCCAGCCGGACCGGCTGGTCGGGCATATCGGTCGTCACGCCGATCCCCGCGGTCTCTCCCAGCATCTCAGCCGTCTCGGCCACGTCGCCGAGCAGCTCGCGAAGGTCGGACTCCTCCACGGCGAGCGGCGCCCTGCCCTCGTCCGCGCGCGCCAGCGTCAGCAGGTTTTCCACCATCTCCGACATCTGGTTGATCTGGGCCAGTGTCTCATCCAGGGATTGAAGGATCTCCGCCGGAATGCCCGGATGGATCAGGGCCCGCTCCACTCCTGCCCGGAGCACCATCAGCGGGGTCTTCAGCTCGTGGCTCGCGTCCGCCGTGAAGCGGTGGAGGCTGCCGAAGCTCTGTTCCAGCCGGGCGAGCATCCCGTTGACGGTGAGCGCGAGCCGCGCCATCTCGTCGCCCGACACCGGCACCGCCAACCGGCGGTGCAGACTCCGCCCGTCGCTGATCGCCTCGACCTCATCCATGATCCCTTGCACCGGGCGGAGGCTGGTGCCCGCGAGCCAGTACCCCACCAGCGCCGCGCCGAGCAGGATGGCGGGCGCGATGAGCAGCATCGAGCGGAGCAGGTCGCGCGGACCGAAGGCCACCTGCCCGAGCGAGGTCGCCACCAGCACCCCGCCCACCTCGGGGCCGGCCCGCTCGACCCGGACCGCGAGATAGCGTTGCGTGCCCAATGGAGGTCCCAGGTCGATGCTGCCCGACTGCTTCGGGAGCCGAAGGGAATCGAGGACGTTGGTGAGCCGCTGCAGGTCGTCTGCGCGGAGCTCCCGGGCGGCGTCGGAGAGCGCCAGGACCCGCCCGGTCGTATCCGCCACGACGAGATAGCCGCGGACCGCCTCGAGGTAGGCGCTGATCCCCGGATCCAGGGCGCGGCTGGTTGCCCCGGTCGTCACGATCCGGCCGAGCACGTTGTAGGACTCGCTGAGCCAGCGATCGGCCAGGTCGGCCTCGAGCAGCAGGCGCTGGTCCAGCTCGCGAAGGCTCGACGACCGCCGTTCGAGATAGAGCAGCGTGCCGAAGGCGGCGACGGTAAGGCCGAGCGCCACCGTGTACCAGAAGGTGAGCCGCCGCCGGATCGTGGTCATCTCAGGCCTTCACCACGTACCCCACGCCCCGCACGGTGTGCACCAGCTTGTCGGCGTGCCCCGAGTCCACCTTCTTGCGCAGCCGATTGATGACCACGTCCACGATGTTGGTACCCGGGTCGAAGTGGTAGTCCCAGGCATATTCGGTGATCAGGGTGCGCGACATGACCCGTCCGGAGTGGCGCATGAGATATTCGAGGACGGTGTACTCCTTGGGCGTGAGCTCGATCCGCTCGCCCGCTCGGCGCACTTCCCGGGTAGCGGTGTCGAGCTCCAGGTCGCCGACCCGGAGCACCGGGTCGCGGATCTCCTTGGGGCGGCGGCCGAGCGCCTCGACCCGGGCCAGCAGCTCCTCGAAGGCGAACGGCTTGGTGACGTAGTCGTCGGCGCCGGTGCGAAGCGCCTGCACCTTGAAATCGACGGCGTCCTGCGCGGTGAGCACCAGCACGGGCGTCGTGTTCCCCCGGTCGCGCAAGGTGCGCAGCACCTCGAACCCGCTCATCCCCGGGAGCCGGAGATCGAGCACGACCAGATCGTAGCGTCCTCCCGACGCCAGCCGCAGCCCTTCCATTCCATCGTCCACCAGGTCCGCCTGGTAGCGCTGCTCCTCCAGCCCGCGCTTGACGTACTGCCCGACCGTCCGGTCGTCCTCGATCACCAGGATCTTCATGGGCGGGCGGGCAGGAATACCCGAAAGGTAGACCCCCGTCCGGGCGCGCTTTCGACTTCGATCCGCCCGCGATGGTCTTCCACGATCCCGTAGCAGATGGAGAGGCCCAGGCCGGTGCCCCGGCCGGGTGACTTGGTGGTATAGAATGGCTCGAAGATCTTGCTCTGCTGCGCCGGCGCAATCCCCACACCCGTGTCGCCGACTTCCAGCACGACCTGGTCTCCCCGCGTTCGACTCCGCCCGGTGCGGACCGTGAGTTGTCCCGCTTCCTCCATGGCGTCGAGCGCGTTGAGCATGAGCGCCATCAGGACCTGAGTCAGTTGCTCGGAATCGCCGATCGTTTCCGGGTCCCTCGGGTTGAGCTGGCGCACGACCTCCAGCCGCTTGAAGCGCCGGTGATGCTTCAGGAGAAAGAG
>JACCSE010000070.1 GCA_013813145.1 Gemmatimonadales bacterium | reverse complement strand
GGTCCTGGCCGGGCGGGCCCTCCATCGAGGGCTCGCCTCGCCGGTCGAGCCGGATCAGATCAAGGGCGCTGTAACCGCCGGACCCGTCGCGGTCCTCGTACACCCGGAGGCGGTGGACCCGGGCGTCGGGTTCAGCATGGATCAGGACGCCGTCGTCGGCATCGCCGCCGCCGTCCAGGTCGTAGCAGCAGCGATCCACCTCGACTGATGGCGTCGCCTGGAGCGCCAGCGCGGCCGCGGTCGCCAGCACCAGCCCGGCGGCCAGTGCCGCGAGGGGCGGACCGCGACGCCGCGGCGGAACGGCACCCTTGGGCCGTTCGCCACGACGAAGCCGCCCGAGCAGCTCCGGTGCCAGCGTCGCACGGGGGCGGAAGCTGATGCCGCGGAGCGCCCGATCCAGCTCCTCTTCATTCATGCGCCAGGACCCCGCGCAGGCGGCCCAACACCCGCCAGAGCCGGGTCCGAACGCTGCCCTCGCTGATACCGAGGAGCTGCGCGACCTCGGCGGTATCCAGTCCGCTGCCGTACCGGAGACCGACGAGCTCCCGATCGGCGTCGGTCAGCGTGGCCACGGCATCGAGCAACCGTCCCACTTCCTCCTCGCGGAGGAGCCGCTCTTCCGGGGAGGGAGCCTGGTACACCAGGTCGTGCATGGTGCCCAGGGTGACGTACTGCCTGAGCCGTGCTCGACGCCGCCAGTCCGACAGCACGTTGCGTGCTACGGTGAGGATCCAGGCCTTGGAGGTACCCTTGACCGGATCGAAGCGATCGGCCGCCCGCACCACCTTGAGGAAGGTCTCGGCGGTCAGGTCCTCGGCGACGTCGGCTTGGGGAACGTGAAATCGGAAGTAGTTATAGACCGCCACCCCGTGGGCCTCGTACCACTCGCGGCAAAGCGCCTCGCTCCTGGAGGAGGGAGCTGAGACGCCGTTGGTGCTGGCTTCGGGAGCGGAGGGCGAGTTCACGTGATTGATACGCACGGTGGGCGCCGGCGTCACAAGGCGAGGTGAGCTACGGCAGACCGGGGGCGGGGGTGACCGCCAACAGTCGCACGTCTATTGCCTCCCGACGTCAGCCGATGGGCGCGACTCGTTGGCCTCGAGCCACTCCACGATCTTGGTACGCACCTCGCCCGAGCCGTCCCCGCTCCCGGCCGGAAAGCTGGTGATCGGGGCACCCTCGTGTGTCACCTGCCACACCGGGCCGGGCTCCGGGCGCGCTTCCCGGCCGTCTTTCCGCACCGCTTCGTAGTCCCTGCCGCGCCACGACACCGTCACGCGATCGGCCATCCCTACCTCCCAGTTGATGAGCGTTGCTGTCGCCCGCCCCATCTCAAGTGAAGGCGGCGAGCCCGGTGATCGCCTGACCCACGATCAACGAATGCATGTCGTGAGTGCCCTCATAGGTATAGACCGATTCGAGGTTGGCCATGTGCCGCATCGAGTGGTATTCGGCCAGGATGCCGTTGGCACCGAGCAGGCGCCGCGCCTCGCGGGCACAGTCGCAGGCCATGTCCACGTTGTTGCGCTTGCAGAGCGACACCTGCTCGGGCGTCATGGTGCCGGCATCCTTGAGCCGCCCGAGTTGCAGCGTCATGAACTGCGCCTTAGTGATCTCGGTCAGCATTTCGACCAGCCGCACCTGCTGGATCTGGGTCCCGGCGATCGGCTTGTCGAACATCACCCGGTTGCCGGCGTAGCGGAGCGCCTCATCGTAGCAGGCCATCGCCGCGCCGATGGCTCCCCAGGAGATCCCGTAGCGGGCCTGGGTGAGGCACATGAGCGGGCTCTTGATGCCGCCGGACTTGGGGAGGAGGGCGTCCTTCGGCAGGTGCACGTCCGCCAGGTGGATCTCGCTGGTGTCGCTGGCCCGGAGGGAGAGCTTTCCCTTCTGGTCCTTGGCCGCGTAGCCCCTGCTGTCCGTGGGGACGACGAAACCGCGGATCGACTTGACGTCGTCCACGCCGCCGGTCTTGGCCCAGACGATGGAGACCGTCGCCTGGGAGCCGTTGGTGATCCACATCTTGGTGCCGTTCAGCACCCAGCCGTCCTTGGTCTCCCGCGCGGTAGTGATCATCCCGCTGGGGTTGGAGCCGAAGTCGGGCTCGGTGAGCCCGAAGCAGCCGATCTCCTGGCCCGAGGCGAGGAGCGGGAGCCACTTCTTCTTCTGCTCCTCGGAACCGAAGGCATAGATGGGGTACATCACCAGCGCACCCTGCACCGAGGCGAAGGATCGGATCCCCGAATCGCCCCGCTCCAGCTCCTGCATGATGAGTCCGTACGCCACGTTGTTGAGCCCGGCGCAGCCGTACTCCTCGGGCAGGTTGGCGCCGAAGAGGCCCAGCTCCGCCATCCCCGGGATGAGCGGCTTGGGGAACTTCCCTTCGACGTACGCCTCGCCGATTACGGGGATCAGGTTCTCGTCGACCCAGGTTCGGACGGTGTCCCGAACGGCCCGCTCCTCCTCCGAGAGGAGACTGTCGAGGTTCAGGAATTCGACTCCGGTGAACTGGGAAGTTGCGGCGGCGGTGGCCATAAGGTCCTTGTCCGTTGGCGATTGGCGAGCCGGTAAGATAGCCCTCCGGCCAACCGCGCGGCAGACGAGCCAGACTCGAGCCTCTTGCGCACCGCAGCGGAACTTGATGTACTTTTATCCTGCTGGGCCGGTCTTGCCTGAAGTCACCGCA
>JACCSE010000065.1 GCA_013813145.1 Gemmatimonadales bacterium | reverse complement strand
CGCCGCTCGGCCCGGAGCCGCTCCATCAGCAGAACCGACTGCTCGCGCAGGGTTCGCTCGAGCAAGCCCATCGCCTTCAGCTTGCCGGCGAACTTGCCGATGGCGGTGGCCGAAACCCCGATTCCCTGCTCGGCGAGCGCGATTGCGGCGTCGGCGACGGTCCGCTGGCCGTCGAGGGACTGCATAACGGCCATCTCAACCGGCCTGAAGCGGAAATACTTGTGGGTGGTGGGATCCTTGACGATGTAGCTCTGCTCGCCCCGGTAGGTCTGCTCGACAAGCACCAGATCCGAGCGCAGCCGGGGCAGGTCGCTCATGGCCCTCTCCGCACCACCTTTTCGCCCGGGGCGAGGCCGCTTACGACCTCCACCCGGTCACCCGGTAGCGCGCCGCCGAGGGTCACCTGGCGGAGTGTGGTGCGGTCCGCGTCCCAGACCAGCGCGTACCCGTCACCGACCGCCTCGCGGGGGACGGCGACGACCCGCCGCACCTCGGAGCCGAGTCGGACGGTGACGCTGCTGCCGGGCGGCAGTCGGTCGCCCCCGACCAGTTGGAGCACCACCTCGCGCGTGCCGCTGCCCGGATCGATCACTGGGCTGGCCCGAACCACCTTGGCGCGCGCGCGCTCGCCCCGGGGGCCCTCGACAGCCGCCTCGGCGCCGAGCCGGATGCCGAAGGCCGCAGTCTCGGGCACCCGGACCGAGGCGAGCACCGGCGCCAGCGCGGTCAGCCGGAACAGCGAATCGCCGGCGGTCACCAGCCGGCCGATCCGCGCCGTACGCGCCGTGACGACCCCACCGAACGGCGCGACGACCCGGGTGAGGTTGTGCTCCCGCTGGGCCTTCTGTAGCGCGAGCTCGGCTTCCCGGAACTCCAGCTCGACCCGCTCGGAGTCGGCCACCGTCACGACCCCGGCAGTCCTCAGCGCCCGCTGCCGCCCGACCAGGCGGCCGGCGTTCGCGTGCCGTTCCCGCGCCTGGTCCAGCGCGATCGTCTGATCGGCGCTTTCCAGTCGGGCGAGCAGTTGGCCGGCCGCTACCCGGGACCCCATGTCGACCGGGATGGCTTCGATGATGCCGGAGGAGCGGGCGTAGACGGATGCATCGTGCTCGACGTAGAGCTGGGACGCAAGCGCGAGCGGCAGTTCAACCGACACCGTTTCGGCGGCGACCAAGGCCCGGGAGTCGGCCGGGGCAGCCACCGCGGTCTCCTCTCCCTGCGGAGGATCGGCCGGACGCCCGCCGCAGGCGGCGAGCAGCAGCAGGGCGAACCGTTTCATGACCAGAGCCTCCACCAGGCGAGCCGCGCCCAGCGCACCGGGTCACGGAAGATGCGGGTCGCGGCGGACACGGGAGCGGTGAGCACGCGAACGTGGGCCGCCATCTCCGGGCGAAGCAGGCCCTCGGGGTTGGGAACGGTGCTCCTCACCGGATAGCTGGCCCCGGCGTCCCCGGTGTGCGGAAGGGGAGCGATAGACGTGACGGCGCCGCGGAAGGTGTGTTGCGGCATGGCATCGACTCTGAGCCGTACCTCCTGGCCCGGCCGGACTCTGAGAATGTCGCGCTGGTTCACCCCAAACTCCAGCTCCAGAGTGTCGGTCCGGCCGAGCAGCAGCAGCAGATCCCCCTCGGCGAGCGAGGTGCCGGCCCGCTCCTGCGGCCGGGCGGTGAGAACCACGCCGGCGGAGGGAGCACGCACCGTGGTGAGCCGAACCTCCTCGTCCAGCAGCGCGAGCTCCCGCCGGAGTGACTCCCCTCGGATTCGGTGCAACCGCTCCTCCGCGGGATCGCCCCGGCTCGCGGCAAGCGACGCCAGCCGGTCGGCGGTGGCGGCGTCGGCGGCGGTGGCCTCCCGGTCGCTGGCGAGCGCCGTCGCCCGCAGGGTGGCGAGCGGATCGCCCCGGGCCACCCGACTACCCTCCTCGACCAGCACCCGTTCGACCACCCCGTCCACCAGGGTGCGCACTGCGGCGAGGGCGGTCGGCCGGAAGACCGGCTGCTCGCCGGCAACTCGCAACGGCCATCGGACCAGTGTGAGGACTGTGAGGGCGAGCGCCGCGGCAACGGTCCACACCAGCAGTCGGCGGCGGGGGAGTGCCAGGAGCGCCTGCTTCCTCGCCGCGAGCGCGCCGAGCGCGTCCACCATCGGCACTTGGTGGTACAGCTGCGCGTTTCGAAGCGCCACCGCGGTCTGGTTGGCGAGGATGCCGGCGAGCTCGCGTTGCGTCTCGCCGGCGAAGTCGGGGCTCGACGACTCGAATAGCAGGACACCGAGGACGCCTTCCTCGTCCCGCAATGGAAGGTAGAGCGCGCTCCTCACCCCGGCGGCCGCCAGGTCCTCCCCGAAAACGGTGACGAAAAGGCGCTCCGCGTCTGACGCGGGCGCCTCCCGGTCGCTGAGGTAGAGCGCCTCGCCCCGTCCAGCCGCCCACTCTGCCCGGGCAATCAGGTCTTGAAGCGCCGGATCGGCAGGGTCGATCTTCTCCTGGCCCGCGACCGCGCGGATGTCGCACTTCCCTTTCTCGTACAGACCGACCGCGCCCCGGTCGAAGGTAAGCGCGCGAGAGGACAGGTTCACGACCGACTGCAGCACCCGGTCGAGATCGAGGGTGGCGGTGATCTCCCGGCTGATCTCATGCAGGATGGCCAGATCCTGCGCCCGCTTCTCGACGGCATGGAGCTGCGCGTTGCGCACGGCGGGTGCGGCGATGGCGGCGAGCCCCTCGAGCAGCTCGCGGTCAGCCAGGTCGAACATGCCGGTGCCGCCCCGCTTGTTTACGACCTGGATGGCACCGACGGTTGTGCCCGCGGCGAGCATCGGCGTCGCCATGACGTTGCTGGCGGCTGTCTCCTCCGAACTGTCCGAAGTATCGGTGGCCTCCTGGAATCGGGGATCCCGCACGGCCTCGATTACCATCGTGGTCCTCTGGTTCTGCGCGACGCTACCTACGAAGCCGGTACCGACCGGCATCCGGGCGCCTACCAGCCGCTGGCCCGCCGCACCGCCCAGCGCGAGCCGGCACTGCAGCATCTCCCCCTCGGCAATCCAGAGCGAACCGCCTTCCGCGCCGAGCGCCGCGACCACCCGCTCGAACACTCGGGGCAGCAGCTCGTCGAAGTCCAGGGTGGCGTTGAACTCGACACTGATCGAGTGGAGGAGGCGCAGGCGCTCGACTTCCCGGCGCAGCTCCTCCATCGAAGCCGGCGGACTGCTCAGGACGTCGGTCATGGAGACGAGTATGCGATGCGGGCCCGGATTGCGGAAGAGGCGGCCCAAAGAGTGAGTGCCGGACCCCCAGGGGGTCCGGCACTCCGCGGTAGTGCGTCAGCCAGGTGATGCCCGCGATGCCTTCAGCCCTATTAGACGAGCTTCACCGGCGCGATCCGCTCTTCCAGCTGTTCGACCTCGAGATCGACCGACTCGTCCTTGTTCACCTTCTTGGGCTCGGTAGTCGGCTTCTTGGAGGTGTCTTTCCGGGTGTCCATGGTGGTACTCCGATTGGTTGATGTCGTGTGGTTGAGGTCGTGTGTTGTGCGTGCTAGCTCAGCCTCTGCCACCTAGCTTGCCCGGAGCGATCCGCTCTTCCAGCTCCTCGAGGGACAACTCGACCGCTTCGGCGTCCTTGCCGGTCGCCGCGCGGACCTTGTCCTTCTGCTCGGGAGTCAACTCGATCCGGAACTGGCCTTGGGAGCTCTTCATGGTACCCTCCTGGAGGTGGCTGGGCTGACGGTCTGCCCTGGAAACAGCTGCTAATCTTATCGACTTCCGTGAATTCTCTGTGAATCCGCTTGGACGCCACCGGGCACCGAGGCAGCCGGTGAACGGGAGACAGTCTCGCCAGGGAGCGTGAATCCTGCGTGAATCGCCCATTGCCGTCCCGTGAATCCGCCGTAGGTTGGTTTCACTCCTCCGGGACAGGCAGCCTGTGACCGCTCTGGTACTGACCCTGCTCGGTCCGCCGGTGGTGGCGTTCGCGGACGCACGTCCGGTGATGCCGCCGCTCGGGGCCAAGGCGCTTGCCCTCCTCGCCTATCTCGCGCTGGAGCCCAAGGAGCACACCAGGGAAGAGCTGGCTGGACTGCTCTGGGGCGAGTCGCCGGAGCCCGAGGCCAGGGCCTCGCTGCGGCAGGCCTTGAAACAGCTCAGGACAGCGCTGGGCGAGGTGGTCCAAGGCGACCGCCGGCGACTGGCGCTCGCCGGTCCGCTCCAATGCGACGTACTCCAGTTCACGCGGCTGGCGGATCAGGATCCTCCTGCGGCGGCCGCCATGGACATCCCGCGCTTCCTGGCCGGCTTCTCGGTCCGGCATGCGCCGCGCTTCGACGAGTGGCTGGCCGAGACTCGGGCCGGCTTGATCGATCGCTACGCCCAGGTGCTGGGCCGGCTCGCCCGGGAGGCGATGAGCCGGTGGTGCTGGCGCGAAGCGGTCGAGCTGGCCGACCGGTGGGTCGCCTGCAGCCCCTTCTCGGACGAGGCGGTCCTTCTCGCGGTCGAGGCCCGCTATCTCTCCGGCGACCGGGGGGCCGCGCTCGCTCGCTTCGCCGAGTACCGGGCGACGCTGGAAGAGGAGACCGGGTGCGAGCCGTCGCGCAGCCTGCTCGCTCTGGCCCGGCGGGTAGAGGCCGACACCGGTCAGGCGAGCGCGCGTCCGGTCAGCGACGAGCGCTACGCCCGCGCCCCGTCGTTCGAGTCCAGCATCGTGGGCCGCCAGGAAGCATGGTCGGACCTGGTCCGTGCCTGGTCACTGCTGAAAGAGGGGCAGGGAAGGATCGTGCTCCTCGACGGCGAAGCCGGAGTCGGCAAGTCACGCCTGGCGGAGGAGTTTCTTCGCTGGGTCGTGGCCGATGGCGGCACCGTGCTGCGCGGCCGCGGCTACGACGCCAGGTCGGGGGTACCCTATGAGCCCGTAGTCGAGGCACTGGGTGGCGCGCTCGGGGCTCCCGGCCTGGCCGGGACCTCGCCGGAATGGCTCGCCGAGGCGGCCCGGCTGCTGCCCGAGCTGCGCCAGCGGTTCCCCGGCCTGCCCGAAGTGGCGCCGCCGACCGACTCGGCCGAGGCGTGGCGGCTCTATGAGGGCATCGCGCAGATCCTCGCCTCGATCGCCACCGAGCGGCCGGTCGTATTCGCCATCGACGACCTGCACTGGCTCGATGAGGACAGTTGCGGCCTGCTCCGCTTCCTGATCCGGCGGCTGGAGCGCTTCCCGGTGCTCTGGCTCGGTGCCACGACGCTCGGCGATCTCGAGCGCGACGCGCCGGCCGCACGGCTCTGCCGCGTGCTGCGGGTCAAGGCGCACGCCTCGACGATCGCGCTGGCGCCCCTCGGCGAGGAGGATGTCTGGCGACTGGTGCGGGAGGTGGGGCATGTGAGCACCCCAACGGGCGGGCGCCGGTTTGCCGGACGGATTCACCGGATCACCGGTGGGAACCCGTTCTACATCATTGAACTTCTGAAGACCATGTTCGCCCAGGGCTTGCTGGCGGTAGACGAGCACAGCGGCGAGTGGACCGCCGCGCCCGCGGCGCTCGAAAGCGGCCGGGAGTTTCCGGTTTCCGGCACGGTGCGCGACATCGTCGCGGAGCGGGTGGCGCCGCTTCCGAACGAGTTGGGCGAGCTCCTGATTACGGTCGCGGTGGCCGGCGGTACCGGCTGCCGGCCCGAGTTGCTCTCCCACGTACACGGGATCTCCCGGTTGCACGCGGCGGCGGTCTGCGACGCTCTGGTGGACCGGCGGCTGTTGATCGAGGACGGCCGCTGTTACCGATGTGCCCATCCGGTGATCGCGCACGTGGTCCGCGACGGCCTCTCTCCCGCCCGGCGCGCCGAGGTTCATCGCATCCTTGCGCTGACGCTCGAGATGGCGATGGTGTCGGGCCGGGCCACCGCGTTGCCGGGCGAGATCGCGCGCCATGCCGACCGGGGCGGGGAGCCCGGACTGGCCTACCGGTTCGCGCTGCTGGCCAGCGAGGCGGCGGTGGAGCGCTACGCATACGCCGAGGCGCTGTCGTGGCTGGACCTGGCGTCGAGTTCCGCCCGGGGGCTGGACCAAGTATCCGAAGTGAACCTCCGCACGTCGGACGTGCTCGAGCTGGCGGGTTGGAGAGAGGTGCCGCCCGGTCTTCGGCCCGGCGCCCCGGTCACCCGGGAAATCATAAAGGACGACTTGGACCTGCCGGTCCAGAGCTAGGCTGGCACGTCCTCGAACCGCGCCATAGGATGTTCCCGATGCGCCTCACTGCCCCGCTCGCGCTTGCCCTGGCGCTCTCCACCATCGCATGCGACCTGCTGCCGGTCCGCGGTCCGGCCGTGGCCGCCACCCCGCCGGCGGATTCGGCGGCGGCCCGCCCGGACCCCCGCCGGTCCCCCCGCCGGCCGGCGCCTTCGCGGCGAGACGGGGCCGGGGTAAGCGAGGGCCAAGCCTTCGATCAGATCCGCAGGGGGCTCCGCCGGCTGGTCGCGGCGGAGCAGGGATTCTATGCCGAGAACGGCACCTATACCGCGGACCTGGAGCGGCTGGGCTATCGAGCCGAAGGCCAGACCGCGGTCAGGTTCCTCTGGCTCAAGCGGGAAGGCTGGGCGGTGAGCGGGACGCACCCCACGCTGCCCGGCCAGGATTGCGTCATTCACGTCGGCCTGGCGAACGGACCCCCGACCACCCTCAAGTACGTCCGGAGCGCCCGCGAAGGGGTCACCGCCTGCGACGAAAATGAGCGGACCCGCCGGAACGCCGCGGCGGCGCCGGGGCCGCCGCTACCACCCGTCGACACCAGCAGCGCGCTGGACGCGGTGCGGCCCACGGTGCAGATGGCGGTGGATCTGCGTAACCTGGTGCTCTCCCAGAACGCCTACCTCGCCGCCCAGGGGATCTATTCCCGGCGCACCGAGCGGCTGGCGCTCCAGTTCCTCTGGCACCGCGAGGTCACGGTGAGACTGCTGAGCGCCGATGCCCGGTCGTGGGCCGCCCGGGCCACGCACGCGTCCCGGCCGGGGAAGAGCTGCGTCATCTGGTACGGCCCCGTCCCGGCCCGCCCCGCCACCGCGGCACAGAGAAGGACGCCGGCGCGGGCGGGGGTGCCGGTATGTGATGATTAGCGGGGCAGGGGGGCAGGGGGACAGGGGGACAGGGGGGGCAGAAATGGCACACCGGCCAGGTACCTCGTCCCGAGCGGAGCGAGGATCTTGTCCGCGGGTATCGACTGAGCGACAACACGCTACGCTCTGCCGTCCGCCGGGAC
>JACCSE010000040.1 GCA_013813145.1 Gemmatimonadales bacterium | reverse complement strand
AGGCCGAGACTCAGGTGCAGGGTAGAGCTCACCGAGCCGGCGCCGCCGCCCTGGTGGAGCACCTGCATCACGGTGAGCGTCACCGGCAAGGCCGATGGCGCTCTAACCCATCTGCGCCCGCAGCGCCCCCAGCAGCACTCCCATCCGATGCATGTACGTGTGCTCCGATAGCGCTCGCTGCCGCCCGCCGGCGGCGACCTGCTCCGACCAGGCGCGGTCGTGCAGCGCCTCACCGGTGAGGGTCTTCAGCTCGGACGGCGTGCGGGCGACGAGGATCTCGGAGCCCTCGCGGAAATGCCGGTCCAGGTCGGGTCGGTGCTCCACGACCTGCGGCACGCCCATCGCGGCCAGCTCGAAGAGCCGGCGGTTGCACCCGGGGTCCGCCTCCTCTCCGGCGTTGGGGGAGCACTGGACGTTCACCGCCACCGAGGCGCCGGCGTATGCTCGGACGTAGTCGTCGTGATCGAGCAGCTCGCCCCGGCAGTAGTCGCGCAGCTTGGTCTTGCGCCAGCCGGGTCCCCAGAGCGCCAGCCCGAACTCCACCAGCTCGGAGAGCAGGCGCTCGCGGTGCGGCGTGGCGGTGCCGGCGAACACGACGTTGGCCCGGAACTGATCGCGGGAGCGCATGGGACGGTGCACCGAGGGGTCGCAACCGGGCGGAAGGTAGCGGGCGGGGGGCAATCCCGGCGCGTGCAGTCGGTTCACCGCGGCGCTGCCGGCGACGAAGACCGCGTCGTAGGCCGCGGCCAGGGGCTCGATGGAGGTGGGGGCACGCCTCCCGTCGCAGAACCAGTTCACCCAGACCGCGTCGCTCTGGCGGCGCAGCGCGGCCACCAGCGGCGCGCCGATCTGAGTGCCCTCCAACACCAGCACCACCGCCGGCGCGGTCTGCGTCATGGCGCGGGCAAAGCGATCGTGCAGCCCGACCCGGCGCAGCCGGCTGAGCCATCCCCCGTCGCTCATCAGGTTGAAAGAGCTCACCCGGCAGCCCAGCCGCTCGAGCGCCCGCCGCCGGAGCGCGGTGTGGGCGTGCAGTCCATCATCGAACGCGCCGGCGAGCAGGACTCGGGTCTTCTCGAGCAGCACCGGCACCACGCGGGCAGGGCGTTCGACCTCGGTCGCGACTAGTTGCACATCCAGCCTCCGCGGAGTGAGAAATCCAAGCTAAGGCCGCGCGCGTCGATTACAACCCTGCGGCGAGCGTGGTCTCCTTATCGCGGAACTGCAGATCGTACAGCCGGCGATAGAGCCCACCGGCGCGGAAGAGTTCATCGTGGGTGCCGCGCTGGACCACCCGTCCGGCGTCGAGGACCACGATCTCGTCCGCGTCCCGCACGGTGGCGAGCCGGTGCGCGATCACCAGCGCGGTCCGCTCCCGCATCAGGTGATCGATGGCCTGCTGCACCAGCCGCTCCGACGCGGTGTCCAGCGCGCTCGTGGCCTCGTCGAGAATCAGGATGGGCGGGTCGCGCAGCAGTGCCCGCGCGATCGCGACCCGCTGGCGCTGGCCGCCGGAGAGCCGGGTGCCCCGCTCGCCGACGACAGTCTGGTATCCGGCGGGAAGCAGGGCGATGAACCCGGCCGCGTTCGCCGCCTCGGCCGCGGCCTCAACCTGGGCGGGCGTCGCCCCGGGCGATCCGTAGGCGATGTTGGCGAAAACGGTATCGTTGAGCAGGACGGTATCCTGGCTCACGACGCTCATCAGCCCGCGGAGCGAGCGGCGGGTGAGCCGGGTCAGCGGCACACCGTCCAGCAGGATCCGGCCGCCGGTGGGATCGTGGAATCGGGGGAGCAGGTCGGCCAGCGTCGTCTTGCCCGCGCCGGAGGGACCCACCAGCGCGACGACCCTTCCCCGCGGAAGTGTGAATGAGACCTCACTCAAGACCGGGTCACCATCCCCGTAACGGAACGAGACCGCGTCGAAGACGATTTCGCGCTCGAACCGGGCCTCGCCCTCGCCGGGCCGGTCGGTTTCCTTCGACGGTTGGTCGAGCACCTCGAAGACCCGCTCGGCGCTCGCCAGCGCCACCGCCATGATGGCGGGAAAGGAGGAGATCGTCTTGAGTGGCGAGGTGAGGCGGAGCGCCGCCATGAGGAACACGATGATCGCCTCGGGGGCCAGCGGCCGGGTCAGGCCGAGCAGCTCGGGCCGGGTGCCGGCCCAGATGATCAGGATGACCAGGAAGCCGGAGAACACCTCGGTGAGCGGACTGGTGAGCGAGGAGAAGCGCTGGGTGCGGATGACCCGCTTGCGGTAGCGGTTGGCCTGGGCGGCGAACCGGGCCGCTTCCCTCCTCTCCTCGCCGTAGGAGCGGATGAGACGGATCGCCCCCACCCGCTCGGCGACCGTCGAAGTCACCTCAGCCCGCTCCTTGGCGCGGGCGCGGGCGTGGAGGCGGAGCCGCCGGATCAGCAACTGGAGCAGCAGCACCAGCGGCGGGACGAACACCAGGGTGAGGAGGGTGAGCGGGAGCGAGATCTGGCTCAGCACCACCAGCGTCACCGCCACGACCACGACGTTCCGGAAGAGAGCGACCAGCGAGGCGGTGACGACGGTCTTGGTCTGATCCACCTCGGTGATGATCCACGATACCAGCGACCCGGTGCCGGTGCGCTGGAAGTACCCCAGGTCGAGGGTCAGAAGGTGGGAGAACACTCTGGTCCGGAGATCCCGCACCAGCCCCTCCTGCACCCCGACCGTGATCTGGGTGGAGGCGTAGGAGAGCACATTCTTGAGCAGCAGCCCGACCACGAGGAGGACCACCAGCCTGCCGGCCGCCTCGGTGGGCGTGAGCCCGCCCACGATCGGCTCGACCACCCGGTGCATGAGCGTCTCGAGCTGGGTGGATCCCGATCGCAGTTCCCCGGCGGTCCCGAACAGGTGCTTCAGCAGGGGCACCAGGAGGACGAGGACGATCCCGTCCAGCAGCGAGGCGAGAAAGGTGGTGAGGAGACCCAGGCCGAGGAGACCCCGGTACGGCTGTACGATCTGGAGGAGGCGGAGCCCGGGCGCCACCGTCAGCCGTGGCGCGGAGAGAGCAGCGCGATGGGGAGGATCACCTCTTCGGGCGACACGCCCCCGTGAAGGAAGGCACCGCGGTACCGGGCCTGGTACTCGCGCAGCTTGGTCGGGTAGACGAAGAACCGGTCGCCGGTGGCGAGGAGGAGCCGGGTGCCCGGCGCGCGGGCCGGCAGGCCGTAGCTCGGGAGGTCGTCCACCACCAGCGCCGCGTCCGCCTCCTGGGCCCGAAGATCGTCGCCGAACTTGTAGCGCAGGTTGGAAGTCGTGTCCCGCTTGGCGAACACCGTCGCCGGCGTGTGGCAGTGGATCGACCCGTGGTCGGTCGTGAGGAGCACCGGCACGCCCCGGCGCTCGGCCTCGCGCAGCGCGTCCCAGAGGGGCGAGCGCTCGAACCAGGTACGGGTGAGGTTCCGGAGCGCCGGAGTGTCGCGGGCCACCTCGTAGAGCGTCGAGTTCTCGGTCCGGCCGTGGGTGAGCTGGTCGATGAAGTTGAAGACCAGCGCCGTCACCCCCTCCTGCGCCAGATGGGCCGGGAGCCGGCGGAGCAGCCCATCACCGTCGGCGGCGGTGAAGACCTTTTCATAGTGGACCGGGACGGTGCGGCCGGTCAGCTCCTTGAGCTGCTCCACCAGCAGTTCGGCTTCGTGGGCGTTGAGGCTCGCCTCTTCGTCATCGCTCCACCAGCGGGGATAGCGGGCCTTGATCTCGGCGGGAAAGAGCCCGCTGAAGATCGCGTTCCGGGCGAACGGCGTAGCGGTGGGAAGGATGGAGAAGTAGTGCGCCGTCTCGATGTCGAACCGCTGGCTGATCAGCGGCCGGATCATCGCCCACTGGTCGAGCCGGAGGCAGTCGACCACGACCAGGAGCGCCCGGCCGTGCATCTCCAGCACCGGGCGGAGAAACTCCGCGCCGACGTCCACTGACAGCGGAGGCCGGTCGCTGCTGCCGTCGTGCAGCCACCGGGCATAGTTGCGCTGCAGGTAGCGGGCGAAATCCTGGCGCAGGCTCTCCTGCAGGGTGCGGAGCGCGTCCTGAAGCCCGGGCTCGTCCGCCTGCCCCAGCCGGACCTCCCACTCCGCCAGCTCGGCCACCAGCTCGATCCACTCGCGCCAGGCGAGCGGGCCGTTGCGCCGCGCCTCCAGCTCGCGGAACCGGGTGGCGAAGTCGCGGGAGAGTCGCTGCTGCCTGATCCGATCGCCGTCGAGCAGCCGGGTGACGACCGACAGGATCTGGCGGGGATTGACCGGCTTGATGAGGTAGTCGGAGACGTCGGAGCCGATGGCGTCCTTGAGGGTCTCGGGCTCCTCGCTCTTGGTCACCATGACCACGGGCATGCCGTGGTCGAGCGCGCGGATGGCCCGGAACAATTCGAGCCCGCGGCGGCCGGGCATCTGCTCGTCGAGCAGCACCACGCCATACGGCTGCCGCTGGAGGAGCACGAGGGCGTCATCGCCGTGAGTGGTGGTCTCCACGACGAACCCCTGCTCCTCCAGAAAGAGGACGTGGGACGTGAGGCTTTCGACCTCATCGTCCACCCAGAGAATGCTCTTGGGGCGGGGCATGCGGGGAATATAGGCGGACGGAGGACGGGCGCGGGCGAGCGGGCGAGCGGGCGAGCGGGCGAACGGGCGAACGGGCGAGCGGG
>JACCSE010000009.1 GCA_013813145.1 Gemmatimonadales bacterium | reverse complement strand
AACAACCTCGACGAGCTGGGCGAAGGGGTCGAGCCGATCACTCTCGGGTTCATCCAGCGCCACGTCGAGGACTATCCGCTCGGCGGCATCTGGGACCGGCCCATCCTCTCCTTCGCCGATGCCAACGGCAACAACATCATCGAGCCGGGCGAGTACGAGATCGGCGACACGGTGGAGTACCGCGGCTCGGCGCTCCCCACCCGGGAGCTCGGCGTTCGTAGCGGGTTCTCGTTCTTCCGGAACCTGCTGAGCCTGGCGGCGCTGTTCGACTACCGCGGAGGACACTGGGTGGAGAACAGCACCGACTCCTTCCGCTGCAACGGCGGCGTCATCTATTGCCGCGGGCTGGTGGACCCCACCGCGCCGCTCGACCTGCAGGCGGACGCCGCCGCCGCCACCTACGGCGACGACGACGGGGTGACCGAATGGGGCTTCTTCGAGCCGGGGTGGTTCATCAAGCTCCGGGAGCTGTCGCTCACGGTCAACGCGCCGGACCGCATCGCGCGGGCGCTCGGCGCCAGCCGCGCCAGCCTGACGCTGAGCGGCCGGAACCTCTGGACCATCGACGACTACGACGGCATCGACCCCGAGGTCAACGGCTTCGGGCAGGGTCGGGAGGGCGGCAGCAACTTCGCCGCCACCGACTTCTTCTCCCAGCCCCAGGTGCGTCACTGGGTCGCGCGTTTCAACTTTGGCTTCTGACCGGGAGACGACAGCGATGCGTCGTTCGCCACCTGCCCGCCGTGCCCCTCAGATCGCCGCCGCGCTCATGGTCGCCGGCGCGGCCGGGTGCGGAATCCTCGATACCCAGCAGCCCAACATCGTCGACTCCGACGCCCTCGACACGCCGGCCGGCGCGGCCACCAAGCGGCTCGGAGCCATCAGCACGTTCACCCTGGCCAAGGACGGCGACTTCAATCCGGTCGCCATCCCCGGCAGCGACGATACCTTCAACGACAACTCGGACGGCTACATCCTGACGAGCGGGATTCTCGCCGACGAGTTGGTCAACCCGGGGTTCATCCCCAGCCGCACTGAAATCGACTTGCGCCAGGCCCAGCCGAGCACCGCCGGGCTCGCCGCACTGTACCAGTCGCTCCACCGCGCCCGGAGCGCGTCGGAGGACGCGGCCGTGTCGCTGCAGTCCTTCGGCGAAACCCCGGACACCATCACCGGCATTCCCGAGATGCTCTCGCTCGCGGGACTCACCTACGTCTACCTCGCGGAAGGCTTCTGCTCCGGGGTCACGGTGAGCCGGATCGTGAACGACACCATCGCGTACGGTCAGCAGTTGACCACGGCGCAGGTGTTCGACACGGCGGCGGCCCGGTTCAACGCGGCGTTGGCCCATCCCAGCATCGTGGCCGGCGATCCGATCCACTCGCTCGCCTCGGTGGGGCTCGGCCGGGCACTGGTGAACCAGGGACGCTTCGCCGAGGCCGCGCTCGCGGTCGCGAGCGTGCCGCCCGACTTCCTCTACGAGACCGAACACGCGACGACGCCCGCCGCGCTGCACAACGGGGTCTTCGAAGCGTTCTCCAACGGGAATTTCGGGGTGTTCGATCAAGAGGGCGGCGTGGGACTGGATTACGTCTCGGCCGAGGACCTGCGGGTGACGGGCGACTCGGGACTGGGAGCGGACAACAATACCGAGTCGTGGTTCCCGAGCAAGTACCCGAGCTTCGAGTCGTCGATTCCGACGGCCGACTACCTCGAGGCTCAGCTCATCATCGCCGAGAGCGAGCTCCAGACCGGCGGCTTCGCCGCGATGGCCCAACGGCTCAACGACCTCCGCGAGCCGGCGGGCCTGGACCCGCTGGCCACCCCGGGCGACTTGGTGGAGGCTACCGATCTGCTGTTCCGGGAGCGGGCCTTCTGGCTGTTCGCCACCGGTCACCGCCTGGGCGACCTCCGCCGGCTGATTCGGCAGTACGGCCGGCCCGCGGAAACCGTGTTTCCCAGCGGCACCTACTACAAGGGTGGGCTCACCTACGGCGAGGACGTGAACCTGCCGCTGCCGCGGAGAGAGCAGAACAATCCCAACTTGGAGAACAATCCCAACCCGGACGGGTGTTTGGACAGAAGTGCGTGATTGTAGCTATCGGCTATCAGCTATCGGTCCTGCAGCACCGAGCCTCCGCTCCCATGGACCGATAGCTGATAGCCGATAGCCCTTTCCCCTAATACACCGCCAGCGACGACCGTGACAAATCGCTCTCCAGCGTCCATTTGATCCACTGGCCCGGCTGGATCAGTAGATCCTCGCTGAGGAAGTCGCCGGCGCCCCCGATAGAATAGGCGCGGAGTCGGGTGCTGCCGCTCCCGCCGAGATGGCGGTAGGGAAAGACGAAGCGGTTCGTGCTCAAGGCGGTGACCGTGCCCAGGCGGTGGGAGGAGCTGCCCCGCATCAGATAGATGACGACGTCACTCCAGTTGTGACTCTCCACCTCGAGTGCGACCTCGGCGTCCTGAGAGCTCGTGGCGCCCTCGGCGGCCTGTCCCCGGCTGGCGCAGCCGAACAAGAGCGGCATCGAGACCAGCAGGGCGACGACTGCGCCCAGTATTCGCATCCGCGCTCCCCTTCCATCCGGGCCATCCAGGAGTCGTCCCCCGCTAGCGGCGGGCCGCGGCCGCGTCCCTGCCGGCGCCGAGGAACCTGCCATACCACCCAAGATACCGCTTCATCCGGTCCGCCACGAAGCTCGGCCGCTTGATCTCGTGCGCCTCGCCCGGGTAGATCACCAGCCTGGTTTCCCGCCCCAGACTTCGGAGCGCCTGATACATCTGCTCCGAGTTGAGCAACGGCACGTTCCAGTCGTCCTCGCCGCAGAGGAATAGCGTGGGGGTGACGATCTGGTCGGCGTTGAGGAACGGGTACGACACCCGCCGCCACCGGTCCGGGTTCTCCCACGGTTTGCCCAGCTCGGACTCGTACTCGATCACGTACTGGTCGGTGCCATAGCCGCCGAAGGCGTTGCCCTGCCCCGCCCCGCTGGTCGCCGCCTTGAAGCGGGGATCGCGGGCGATGAGCTGGTTGGTGAGGATGCCGCCGTAGCTCCACCCGCCGACCCCGAGCCGTTCCGGATCGGCGATACCCTGCTCGACCGCCCAGTCCACCGCCGCCAGGACGTCCTCCCCGTCCTTCTGGCCCCACGCCGCCCAGATGGCGGTCGAGAACTTCTCGCCCCGACCGGAGCTGCCCCGGGGATTCATGCCGAGCACGACGTATCCGTTCGCGGCGTAGATCTGCCAGTCGAGGTTGGCGAAGTCGTGGAAGTACTGCCAGACCGGCCCGCCGTGGATCCGGAGAATGGTGGGATAACGCCGCCCCGGCCGATAGTCGGCCGGCTTCACCATGAAGCCGTGGATCTCGGTGCCGTCCCGGCTCCGTACCGTGATCTCCTCCACCGGCGCCAGCCGTACGCCGGCGAGCCATGCGTCGTTGTGGCGGGTGAGCTTCCGGAGCTTGGTCCCCTCGATCACGAATAGCTCGTCCGGCTGCGCTGAAGTGCTGGCGAGCACGGCGATCCGGCCCTTCCGCGCGACCGAAAGATCGGAGATCGCGCGCTTCCCTTCCATCAGGCGCTCTACGGCCCCGCCCCCGGCGGGAACCCGGGCAAGATGGTAGACCCGGTCGTCCTCCAGCAGAAAGAGCACCGAGGACCCGTCTGCCGACCAGGCCGGCGAGAGCACGTTCCGGTCGAGCGCCGCGGTGAGTACCCGGGCCGGGCCGCCCGCCGCCGGCACCACGGCGACCTTCTGGCCGGCGTAGTAGATCAGCTCCGGCTTCCCGCCCTGGACGTAGGCGATGTAGCGACCGTCGGGGCTCCACGCCGGGGCTCGGTTGCCCCAGTCCGGATTCATGTCCGCCCCCTGGTACGTGGTGAGTTGCCTCGGTTTGGCGCCGGATACGGCCTCCACCACGTACAGGTCGAAATTGTCGCTGCGGTCGAACTCGGGGCGGCGCCGGCTCACGAAGGCGATGGAGCGGCCGTCGGGCGACCAGGCCGGAGCCGCCTCGTCGTAGCTCCCGGGCGTGAGGATCTGCGCCTTGCGGGTCTGGAGGTCGAGCAGGTAGAGATGGTCGCGCCGGGCGCCGAGATAGCCGGTCTCGTCCTCCTTGAACATGAACCGGTCCACCACGACCGGCTGGAGCCGATGCTGGCTGCTGTCCCTGCCCTCGGGGATGACGTTTGGATCGGGGTCGCTGGCGATGAGCGCGACGCGCCGTCCGTCGGGTGCCCAGGCAAAGTCGGAGATGCCGCCGGGGAGATCGCTCACCCGCCGGGCCTCGCCGCCGGCGCGATCGAGCAGCCAGAGCTGATCCACGTCGCGGGGGTCGCCGCGGGCGGAGAGGAAGGCGAGCCGCCTCCCGTCGGGACTCCAGCGCGGCGTATGCTCCGACTCCGCGCTCCAGGTGAGCCGGACCTGGCTCTTCCCATCCCAGCTCGTCATCCAGAGATCGCTCTGGCGCTCGTCCTTCACCGTATCCGCCGTCCCCACCGTATACGCCACCCACGCCCCATCCGGCGAAATCTGCGGATCGCTCACCGCCTTCACCCGGAGCAGGTCCCCCACCTCCACCGCCCGCTGCGCCGCTGCCTCGCGTGCGCCAAGCGCGACGAGCGTCGCGACCAACAACGTTCGTATTGTCAAGCGGACCCCCTACGGCTGTTTACCACAGAAGCACAGAGGTAAAAAAAAGCAACGATCTCCCGCCCGTTCACGGAGCCTTGTGAACCACGCCGCCCTTCATCACGAATGGAACCTTCTCGAACCGGCCGAGATCCGCCAGGGCGTCGCCTTCGATGGCGATGATGTCGGCGTATTTGCCGGGGCGGAGGGAACCGACGCGCTCGTTCCAGCCCATGAGCTCGGCGGCGGAGATGGTGGCGGACTGGATGGCCTGCATCGGGGTCATACCGTAGCGTACCATGTAGGGAAGTTGGCGGGCGTTGAGGCCGTGGGGGTAGACCCCGCTGTCGGTGCCGTAGGCGATCTTAACCCCCGCGGCCACCGCCTTCCGAAATCCCGCTCGCTGCGCCTCAGTGGTCTCGTCGTTCTTGCGGAGGAACTCCGCCGGCCACTTCTGCTCCCGGCCGGCGGTGGCGATGTAGTCGCCGTTGTAGATGTCGGCCACCAGCCAGGTCCCTCGCTCCCGCATGAGGGCGATCGCTTCGTCGTCCATCAGCGATCCGTGCTCGATGGATCGCACGCCGGCCCGCACCGCCCGCTTGATCCCCTCGGCGCCGTGGGCGTGGGCCGCGACGAAGGCGCCGTACTCCGCCGCCTGCTCCACGGCGGCCCGGAGCTCCGCCTCGGTGTACTCCGAGACCCCGGGCTCGGTGCCCCGGGTAAGTACGGCGCCGGTGGCGAGGATCTTGATGAAGTCGGCGCCGCCGTTCAGCAGCGCCCGCACCCGCTCGCGTACCTGCTCGACCGAGTTGGCAACGCCGAAACGGAATTCCGCCGGGACGGTCACGTCGTTCGCCGCGCCGACCACCTCGCCGGCCCCGGTGGTGACGGTCACGTAGGCTCCCGCCACCGCCATGCGGGGGCCCGGCACCGTTCCAGCGTCGATCGCCTCACGCAGCGCCGCATCCACGAAAGCGCGGTAGGTCCCGATGTCGCGGACGGTCGTGAACCCGGCCAGGAGAGTGGCCCGGGCGTTCCGGACACCGCTGAACGCCTCCTGCGCGCCCGAGCGCTGCAGCGGCAGCAGAACGTCGGCGAGCCCGACCTCGCCGATCAGGTGGGCGTGCGAGTCGATGAGGCCGGGGAGAACGGTGTGGCGGGACAGATCGATGAGGCGGGCGCCGGGCGGGATCCGGGTCGGGCCGGGCTGAACCGATTCGATCCGCTCGCCCCGCACGATGATGAGCTGGTTCCGCCGCACCTCACCGCGCTCGACGTCGATCAAGCGGCCGGCGCGGATGGCCGTCACCGTCTGAGCCTCCGCGGCGGCCGTACCGCCGGCCAGCAGGACGAGCGCCGCCAGCCCTCCCCAGCACTTCATCGTCGTCTCCCCGGACCTGCCGAACAGGAACCCGCGGGCGAACCGTCCCGTCGTGCAATATATCGGCGCACCCGGGACCCCAGCGACCAGCCGCCGGATGCGCTGCCGTACACCCGTGACCCTGAACGCAGTGAAGGGGACATGACCTGGATCATGTCCCCTTCACGACGCTCAAGGTGTCGGAGCCGTCTACTGAGTACCGCCCGGCCTACTGACCCTCGGACTTCCGCTCATCGGGGGTCTCGACGTCGACCGTCGGAACCTTGACTTCCTTCTTTTCGGTGTTGATGTCGACATCGGGCACGCTGATGGTGTCCGTGGCCGTCCCGGTCTCGACGCTCGGCGTCTCGATGGTCTCGGTCTCGGTCCCGACGACCGGCTTCTGAACCTCGTACTCGCCTTCACCCGTCTTCTCGCAGGCGCTTACGGTCAAGATGGCCGCGATCGCCGCGGCCAATGTAACGTTCCGCACGATTGACCTCCCGGTTGAGAACCGCCGCAGTGGGTATTCTGACTGCTGTTTGAACCTGCGACAAGATAGACACTTGCCTCCTCCCGGCCCGTGTCGGCCATCACGCGGGCCGTGAGACCCAAGAGGCGGACTTGCGGACCTGGGAGAGGGTGGGCTCATCCGTGGTCGAGCGATTCTCAACATCTCCCACATATCCTCATCATGTGTAAAGTATGTGCACAATTGATTTACTAAGATGCAGGAAGAAAATGGTTTAGCAAACACTGCCATGAGTATTTTTGATACGCCATGAGCAATAATGCCACTTTGCGACGCCGCTCACCGCAAAGTGATCCTCAAGGCGCCTAATGTTCCGGTCTGAGGCTCGATCCGCTCACTTCGCGAGGTGCACCGTGCTTCGATCCGCCCGTTCGACCCTTCTACTCGCCGTGGCCGTCTCCGGAGCCGCGACTGCTGCCGGATGTGCCCGCAACGCCCAGCGTGGCCTCGTGTTCGGGGCCGCCGGCGGGGCCGTCGTCGGTGGTGTCATCGGGAAGGTGGCCGGCTCCACCGCGAAGGGCGCGATCA
>JACCSE010000592.1 GCA_013813145.1 Gemmatimonadales bacterium | reverse complement strand
CTCCGCGGCACGGGGCGCGTCGCCCGCACGGCGCCGGAGGGCGGTCAGCAGGCGCGCCCGGGTGCCACCGTCGTGGTCTGGGCCAGGTGAAGAGAGACCGGTAGCAATGCCGCTCACCTGGACCGAGCTGCTGAACCAGCTCCGCCGCGCCGATCTCCTGGTGAGCGCTCCGGAGAGGGGTCCCGCCGTCACCGGCCTCGGAGTGGATAGCCGAACGGTGGTGCCCGGGTCGGCGTATCTGGCGGTACGAGGGTCAGAGAGCGACGGACACCGTTTCGTTCCCGAGGCGGTTAAGCGCGGAGCGGCGGCGGTCATCGTCGAAAGCGCGCAGCGATCGGGGCTGCCGGAGGTCGTCGTTCGTGACGGCAGGCGCGCGGCGGTGGTGCTGGGGAGTGCCTGGTACGACTATCCCGCCCGCCGCCTCGAGCTCATCGGCGTCACGGGAACCAACGGTAAGACCACCACGACCAGCCTGCTGCGCCATCTGCTGAATCATTCCGGCACCGCGGGCAGCATCGGGACGCTCGGGGCGTTCGACGGCCGCGGGGAGGCAGTCCCCTCGACCGCCGGCTCGCTCACCACGCCGGGGCCGATCGATCTTCAGGCCACGTTCGCCGACCTGGCGGCGCGAGGGGTGACCCAGGTGGCGATGGAGACTTCGTCGCACAGCCTCGATCAGGGAAGGCTCGACGGATTGTCGTTCGCCGCGGCGCTATTCACCAACCTCACTCGCGATCATCTCGACTATCACGGTACCATGGACGCCTACCTCGCAGCCAAGCTCAAGCTGAGCGGGCTGCTCGCCGTGGGTGGGGTCGAGGTGGTGAACCTGGACGACGAGGCCTGGCAGGCCATCGAGCCTCGCTTGCCGCGGGTGACTTTCGGGCTTGGTCCGAGAGCTGACGTGCGCGCCAGCGAAATCGCGATGGACGCGTCGGGAAGTCGCTTCTGCCTCGCCGGCCGATTCGGGGCGGCGGACGTGCATCTCCCTCTCCTCGGCGACTTCAACGTGGCGAACGCTCTGGCGGCGGGCGCATGCGCCCTCGCAATCGGGCGGCCGCTCCAGGAAGTGGCCGAGCGGCTGGGGGGATCGCCTCAGGTGCCGGGACGGATGGAGCGGATCGCGGAAACGCCGTGCATCGTGCTCCGCGACTATGCCCACACGCCCGATGCGCTGGAGCGGGCGCTCGCCACCTTGCGGCCGCTCACCCCGGGACGGCTGATCCTGGTGTTCGGCTGCGGTGGCGACCGCGATCAGGGCAAGCGCCCGCTGATGGGCGCGATCGGCGCGCGCCTTGCCGACATCGCCATCGTCACCTCCGACAATCCCCGCACCGAGGATCCCGAGGCGATCCTCGACGACATCGAGCAGGGGATGGAGGGCCTGCCCCACCGGCGGATCGTGGACCGGCTGCAGGCGATCCACGCGGCGCTGAACGAAGGACGCGCGGGTGACACGATACTGCTCGCCGGGAAGGGGCACGAGACCTATCAGATTCTGGGGACCACGCGGGTGGAGTTCGACGAGAGAAAGATTGTGAGACAAGCCGTGAACGGTGAACGGTGAACGGTGAACGGGAGGCTCGTGGAAGACCGACGCCCGAGTGGTCCGAGGCGGAAGTGCGAGAGGCGCTGGGGCTCGCGCCTGTGGGGGGGGGGCGGGTGTTTAGCACCATCTCGACCGACAGCCGGGCGATTCCGGCGGGGGCGCTCTTTGTGGCGCTGGCGGGCGAGCGGTTCGACGGGCACGACTACCTGCCCGTGGTGGCGGCGGCGGGAGCGGTGGCGGCTATCGTGCGGGAAGGGACGGCGCCGGTCGAAGGACTCACGCTGCTGGCGGTGCCGGATCCGCTCCGCGCGTTCGGCCTGATGGCGCGGGCGCGGCGGCGGAAGCTTCGCGGACCCGTCGTAGCGGTCACCGGGACCAACGGGAAGACCAGCACCAAGGAGATGCTGGCCGCGGCGATGGGCACCCGGTACGTCACCTACGCCACCCGCGCCAATCTCAACAATCTGGTCGGGGTGCCGCTCACTATCCTGGAAGCGCCTGGGGCGGTCGAGGCCCTCGTGGTCGAGGCGGGCGCGAACTCACCGGGCGAGATCGCGCGATACCGGGAGATCATCGAACCGGATGTGGTCGTGGTGACCAACGCCGTCGCGGGGCACCTCGAGGGGTTCGGCTCGTTGAACGGCGTGCTGGAGGAGAAGCTCTCGCTCACCGACGGCGTGGCGCTCGCGGTCGTGGGAACCGAGCCGGCGGCGCTCGCCGAGGGGGCGCGCCGGCGGGCCAAGAGGGTGCGGACGGCCGCACTCAGGGATGCGGAGCTGGTGCCGGATCGGGTCGAGCTGGGGGTCGACGCGCGGCCGCGGCTCACCTTCGGCGATACTACCTTCTCGCTCGCGGCGCGCGGGCTCCATCAAGCCGACAACGCGGTGCGGGTCTGGGCCGTGGCCGAAGCGCTCGGGCTCGAGCGTGAGG
>JACCSE010000529.1 GCA_013813145.1 Gemmatimonadales bacterium | reverse complement strand
ACCGCTTCCGCGCGCCCGGCCGGCCTGGCTTCTTCCGCTCGACCGCGCGGGGATCCCGGGTCAACAGCCCAGCGGTGCGAAGCTTGGTCCGGTGCTGTCCATCGGCCTCGACCAGCGCGCGGGCGATTCCCAGCCGCAGCGCGCCGGCCTGGCCCGCCTGCCCGCCGCCGTCCACATGCGCCCGCACGTCGAACGCGCCCAGGGTGTCGGTGGCGGTAAAGCTCTGCTGGATGTGCTGCACCAGCGACGGCCGGGGGAAATAGTCACCCAGGGTGCGGCCGTTGATGTCCCACTTGCCGGTGCCGGGGGTCAGGTATACCCGGGCGACGCTGGTCTTGCGCCGGCCGACGGCCTGCCAGCGGAATTGGGGTGCGGCGGTCATGCGCTCACTTTCGACGGCGACGGGGTGACGGTAAACGGCTTGGGCTGCTGCGCCGCGTGCGGGTGCTCCGCGCCGGCGTAGACCTTGAGCTTGCCGCGCATTTTCTGCCGCGCGAGCGAGGTCTTGGGCAGCATGCCGAAGACCGCCTTTTCGATGACCCGGTCCGGATGCTTGGCCAGAAGATCGCGGGCCGCGGTGAACCGCTCGTGGCCCATGTAGCCGGTGTGAGAGAAGTACTTCTTCTTCTCCTCTTTTCGGCCGGTGAGCTTGACCTTGGCCGCGTTCAGGACCACGACGAAGTCGCCGCCGTCCATGTGAGGCGTATAAGTCGGCTTGTGCTTGCCGCGGATGAGCTGGGCCACCATGCTGGCGAGCCGCCCAAGCGGCACACCCGCGGCATCCACGACATGCCAGTCGTGGGAGATGTCGGCGGGGGTGGCGGTAAAGGTCTTCATGTTAGGAGCCCAAACGGGGTTCTGGCCAAATCAAGACAGACTCATAAGATAGGTGGCAAGCCGCGGGGGGGTCAAGGGTCACGTTCCGACAGCGGTGAGCGTCTGCTAAGCGCTTTCTGGAGGTGCTGCCCCTTCTACTGCGAACCGAAGCCGCCAGTAAGCCACAGATCTTCGTCCTTCACCTGAAAAGGAGACGCCAAATGTTTGTCGTAAAGCTGCTCGTTGTCCTCATCCTGCTAGCATTGCCTGCGGCGCCTCTCCACGGTCGTTCTGCTCCAATCTGTCGGCCGTACGATGCTGCGGCTCAGGGCCTCCGAAAGGAAATGGAGCGGTACGCTTCTGCCCCCTCGGGCGAGAACGCAACGGTCCGCCAGCGCCTGGGCCTGCCTTATCTCACTGGCGGTAACATCTTCCCTCTCACGGAAGAGTCCACGTGTCGCAAGGCGAGTAGCGCCTACCAGTCTGTTCTCCGGTCATTCGGAAGCGGATTCTCAGGACAGGTGTACTTGATCCTTGTCGGGAATGTCTACGCAGTGGTAGATCCCGCGTTTCACTCGGGTCCGGATACGAGCCTTTGGACCGTGGTAGTTCTTGACTCCAGGTTCAGAAAGCTGAGCATCTACCACTCGTAGATTTGAATGATTGCCTATGATCGTCTCCCCCTCCCCTGAGCGGAGCATACAGCCAGGTCACTATCCTTTCGGCCGCGTGGCCGGAGGAACTTACCGAGCGGACTCGGTTATCGACGGGCTGAGCGACTGTGCCCACGAGTTACCTCATCCAGTAAGTCGCCGCTTCCACAAATGCCGCGAATAGCTTCCGCATTGCCGGATCCCGCTCGACCAGCGATTCCGGGTGCCACTGCACGCCGAGCAGAAAGTGCCCATTGGAGGACTCCAACCCCTCGATCAGCCCGTCCGGGGCAAAGGCGTTGGGCCGAAGGCTCTCCGCCACTCGCTTGATCCCCTGGTGATGCATGCTGTTCACCCGGAGGCTGGGGGTCTCCAGCAGCCGGCCGAGCCTGGTGTCGGGCGGGATGCGGACCTCGTGCACCAGCAGGTCGCGCCGGTAGTCGCCCTGGCTCGGGAAATAGTCGTGCTTGATCGACCCCGGCACCTCCGCCGCGACGTCCTGGTGCACCGTCCCTCCGGCGGCGACGTTGATGACCTGTACGCCGCGGCATACCGCCAGGAGCGGCTTTCCGTCTTCGATGGCCCAGCGGGTGAGCGCCAGCTCGATCTCGTCGCGGTCGGGGTCGGTGCGGCCGCAGAGGGCGGTCGGCTCTTCCTGATAGGTGGAGGGATGAAGGTCTACGCCGCCGGGGAGGAATATCCCGTCCAGACGCTGGTAGATGGCCCGGAGGGTAGGCGAGTCGCCCCCGAGGAGCGGGATGATCCACGGCACCGCGCCCGCCTGCACCAGTACCCGCACGTACTGCTGGCTCATGACCCAGCAGCGCGGCAGCTCACCCGGGATCTCTTCCAGCGTCTGAGTCGGAACTCCGATGATCGGCCTGTTCGACTCCCACCCCAGCACGATCCCGGCGCCGCCATAATCATCGCTGGGCTTGAGGACCAGACGCTCGCGCGACCGGAGCGTGAACGGGATCAGATCCACCGGCGCCCCGTGGAATGTGGTGTGCCGCTCCTCCACCCGCCGGGTCCAGGGGATGTGCGCCTCGATGGCGCGCAACTCCCCGTCGTCGAACAGGGCGGCGTTCCGCTCGTCGCTCAGCACGGCCCAGGCTGGTCTTCTTGTGAAGCAGTTTACACTGTACGGGATTGACCATGCACACCGCCCGGTCGCGGACGGCGCGGAGCACCGGCGTGTCGATCCCTTCCCGGCTCACCAGCTCGCTGAGGAGCACCCGCTTGTACACCAGCGAGATGGCGAAGTCTCCGGCCTGAAGCCGTCCGTTGCGGTACTCCACCTCCCGCGGATCCACGATCTCGCAGGCGATACCCTGGTCGCGGAAGTAGTCCCGGAAGAGCAGAAATTCGCTGAAGGTGGGAACGTCCCGCCAGTCCAGGATGGCGATCGACGGGGGCTCCCGGCGGCCGGCTCGCTGCTCGTAGGCATCGAGCAGCCCCCGCAGGACGCCGTGGCGGGCCGGGAGCGGCCGCACGTCGTAACGCCGAAGAAATCGGCGCATGACCGGCAAGCCATAGAATACCGTCGAGAGCGCGTCATTGTACCCAGCGCCCGCCGGGGTCTCGGCATTGTACTCGGTGAAGCGGAGCGACTCGTCATCGGGGAAGAACGCATCCAGCCGCGAGGTGGGGCTCGGCTCGGTGAAGCCCGGGTCGGAGGCGATGAGCCGCTCCTCCCAGTCCTCCAGCCCGAACTGGACTCGG
>JACCSE010000514.1 GCA_013813145.1 Gemmatimonadales bacterium | reverse complement strand
ATCCGCCCGACCACTTCGGCCCCGGCGGTGTCCACCAGCCGGGTGAGTTCTTCCAGGTGCTCGCTGACATGCCTCGCGTCGGGCGACCCCTTCCGGGGAGCGGCCACGAGCACCGCACGCTCGATCGGATCGCGGACCTGGACCGGTGTTCTGGTGATTAGGTGAATCCTTTCTGTTGGCTATCGGCTATCGGCTATCGGCTATCGGTCCTGCAGCACCGAGCCTCCGCTCACACGGACCGATAGCTGATAGCTGATAGCCTTTTTCTACTCCGTCCCCGGAATCGGAATCGCAATCCCGCCCCCGCCCCGAGTCAGCGGCGCCCGGCCCTCTCTGGTTAACGGTACCGAGTGCCGGCCGAAGGGCGTCTGGAGTTAAATCTCACCCTTCATATTATACGGTATGTCGCCATAGCCGAGCGCGGAGCGCACCGCGCTCCCGACCCCTGCCCAGTCGAACCTGAGCGGCAGGGTGAGCCGGGTCGTGTCGCCTCGGTTCACTGAGAAGTCGTCGTCGTACTCGATGTCGCCCAGATGCGAGTCGTCGACGTCGAACCCCACGCGCAGCTCGGTGCCGCGCAGATCGAAGTCATTGGGATTGTGTACGTCCACCACGAAATCCAGGGTGCCGCCCGTGAGCCCGATGCCTCGCACGATCACATGGTCGAGCCGGAGCTCGGGCTCCTTGAGGTTGGCGCCGATGCCGGCGCACCCCGCCGCCCCAGCAAACAAGGCCGCCCAGCCGAACCCGGTCCGCAGCTTCATCCGTGTCCCTCCCTGGGGGAAAATATAACCGGCCGGCCAGGGGCTCCGGCCGGGATTCCGGCGCGAACCGGGAACGGTCGAGGATGGCGAGGGCCGGCACGCGGGGGCGGTGCGCGGGGTCACACGGGGAGACGCCCAATAGTTCATCCCGAGCGCAGCGAGGGACCTGGCGTGGGAATGGCTCGAGCGCGGTTGAGCGGGTCCCTCGCTGCGCTCGGGATGAAGTATCAGCGGCCCTCCGCGTCGCCGGTCCCCCCCTCCTCCTCCTTGTCCCGCTCCTTCTCCCCCTCCCCCTTCTTCCTCTCCCACCACTCCATCCGCTCCGCCACCTTCCGCTCGTAGCCGAACGGACCCGCCGCGTAGAACGCCGTGCCCCGCAGCTCGTCCGGCAGGTACTCCTGTGGGAGATACGCGTCCGGCGCGTCGTGGGCGTACCGGTACCCGCGGCCGTAACCCAGCTCCTGCATCAGCCCGGTCGGCGCGTTCCGGATGTGCAACGGAACCGGGGCGGCCGGCGTCTCCTGCGCCGCCGCCAGCGCGGCGCCGAGCGCCACCACCACGCTGTTGGACTTGGGCGCCGTGGCCAGGTAGATCGTCATCTCGGCCAGGGGCAGGTAACCCTCCGGCGGCCCCAACATGTGGAACGCATCCCGCGCCGCTACCGCCATCAGCAGCGCGTTCGGGTCGGCCAGCCCGATGTCCTCCGCCGCCATCGCGATCGCGCGGCGGAAGAGGGTCATCGGATCCTCGCCGCCGTCGAGCATGCGCGCCATCCAGTAGAGCGCGCCCTGCGGATCGCTTCCCCGGAGCGACTTATGATACGCCGACAGAAGGTTGAAGTGCTCCTCGCCGCCCTTGTCGTACCGCGCGAACCGCTTCTGCATCGCCTCGCGCGCGACCTCCGGCGTGATCGCCCCGCCGGAACCCACGTGCGCCGCGGCCGCCTCCAGCACCGTGAGCGCCCGGCGCGCGTCACCGTCCGCCTCGACCGCGATGGTCCCGAGCGTGTCGCCCTCGACCTTCAACTCCAGCCCGCCGAGGCCGCGTTCGCGGTCTTCCAGCGCCCGCTGGAGCAGCGTCTCGATGTCGTCCGCGCCGAGCGGCTGGAGCACGAAGACCCGGGTGCGCGACAGGAGCGCGCCGTTGATCTCGAAGCTGGGATTCTCCGTGGTGGCGCCGATCAGGGTGATAGTGCCGTCTTCTGACGGCGGGAGCAGGCTGTCCTGCTGCGCTTTGTTGAGCCGGTGGATCTCGTCGATGAAGAGAATCGTCTCCGACCCGCCCGACTCGAGCCGCCCCCGCGCTTCGCCCACGATTTCCCGGATCCGCGGCACCCCTTCCGTCACGGCGCTGAACGGCACGAACACCCGGGCCGTCGTGCTCGCCACCAGATGGGCGAGCGTGGTCTTGCCGCTGCCGGGCGGTCCCCAGAAGATCATGGAGCCCGGGATACCCCGCTCGATCGCCTCGCGCAGCGGCTTGCCCGGCGCCAGCACGTGCTGCTGGCCCGCGAACTCATCCAGCGTGCGCGGCCGCATCCGCGCCGCGAGCGGCTGGCTGGTGCGGCCCGCCGAGAAGAGGGTTTGGCTGATAGATCCGGGACGTTTGCGTTTCATGGTTGTTGGCTATCGGCTATCGGCTATCGGCTATCGGTCCGCGGGAGCGGAGGCTCGGGGCTGCAGGACCGATAGCCGATAGCCGATAGCCTCATCTCACCAATCCCTCAAGCAATCGCTCCGTCAGGAAGAATCCCGCCGCGCCCCCGAAGAACGCCAGGGCGCTGAGCCAGCCCCGCTTGGCCTGGAACTCGGGCACCAGGTTGGACGCGGCGACGTAGAGAGTGACCCCGGCCGAGAGGGCGAGCCCGTGGCGGGCGAGCGGGGCGATGTGCTCGGTCAGCAGCACGCCGAGCACCGTGGCGCCGCCCAGGATGGCGGCGGCCCCGACGGCGCGCGAGCGGCTGCCGCCGCCGGCCAGCATAACGCTGGCGATGGTGACGCCCTCGGGCAGCTTGTGCAGCAGCACCGCGAGAAAGAGAAGGACCCCCAGCCGGCCCGAGACCAGGAAGCCGCTCGCGATTGCGACCCCGTCGAAGAACGTGTGCAGCGTGAGCCCCACCAGCGCCGACACTCCGGCCGACGGACTCAGCCGGTGAGTCTCCTCCCCGAAATGGAAGTGCGGGGTGAGGACGTGCTGCGCCAGGTGCACCGCCAGGTAGCCCACCAGCACGTACAGCGCGGCCTCGCTCCCGTCGGCCATCACCTCGGGTAGTACGCCGAGCACCGCGACCGAGAGCATGAACCCGGCCCCGAAGGCGAGGCCGGCGTCGATGACCCGGAGCTCGCGCCGGAGGCTCCGCACCACCGCTATCGCCCCGACGAGATTTCCCGCCGCGGCGGCCAGGGCAAAGGCGAAGGTCGTGAGGCTCACCCCAGCTCCCGCGCCATCCCCAGCAGCCTCTCCCGAGTGTTGAGCGACGGATCCTCCAGGACCCGGTCGAGGAGGGTCTCCAGGACCTCGCCGATCCGCGGCCCGCTGACGCCGAGCGCCTGCACGTCGCCACCGCCGATCGCGAGCTGACCGCGACTCACCGGGTCCCCCCGGTCGCGGACGGCTCGCACGGCCGGG
>JACCSE010000583.1 GCA_013813145.1 Gemmatimonadales bacterium | reverse complement strand
AACCGGCGCGCTCGCCCTCTCCATCCTCCTCTCGGGCGCATGCGCCGACGCCGATCGGCTGGGCCCGACGGCCGAAGCCACTGCTGCTCCGACGGCGGCGGCGCCGGCGGCTGTCGTTCTTCCAGGGGTAGTGTTCGCGTCCTCCAAGATGGAGCCATCTCAGCTCAACTCCGTGCACACCGGAGTCTGGGCCCCCTCCACTCCCTCGCAAGTGTTGTCCTATCTCTCGGCGGTCCGGGCGAAAGGCGGGCGCGCCGTGATCGTGCTGGTCGGAGATGGAGTTCCGCGCAACTCGGACAATACCTTCAACCTGGCCCGGTGGAAGAGCGCGTTGGACCGGTACCGGGGCGTCGATTTCAGCTCCTACATCGCGGATGGAACCCTTCTGGCTCATCGCCTGATAGACGAGCCGCATTTCGCCAGCAGGTGGGGCGACAAGGTCGTTCCCCAGACGGTCGTGGAAGAAGCGGCCAAGTACAGCAAGCAGCTCTGGCCCACTCTACCCACCATGGTCTCCTCGCCACCGAACTGGCTCGCCGCCGCGCTGGTCACCTACACCCATCTCGACGCCGGTCTGGCGCTGTTCCGGTCGAAAACGAGCTCCTCACCCTCCCGTTGGGTGGCTCTCCAGGCCTCCAAGGCTAAGCAGAAGGGACTCGGCATGTTCGCCGGCCTCAACGTGCTCGATGGCGGCGACGGTTCGAGCGGATGGCGGGGCACCCAGCCCGGTACCTGGCAGATGAGCGCCAGCGAGGTAAGGTCGTATGGGTCGGCGCTGCTTGCGGAGAACCATGTCTGCGGGTTCTTCATGTGGCGGTATGCCTCGGAGTATTACAATCGCGCCGACGTCAAGAGCGCGATGACCGACCTCTCCGGCCTGGCCAGAAATCACGTGAAGACGTCCTGCCGTCAGTGAGTGGCCAGCTCGAAACCTTCGTCCCTCCACCCCGTAACACCACCGATCATCTTCTTCACTGGCCTACCCAGGCGGGCCAGCCGGAGCGCCGCCCGGTCCGCGCCGTTGCAGTGCGGTCCCGCGCAGTACACCACGAAGAGCGTGTTCGCGGGGTACTGACCCAGAGTCGATTCCACGATCTTCCGGTGCGGCAGGTTGACCGCGTGGGGTACGTGGCCGGCGGCGTACAGCTCGGGGCTCCGGACATCGAGCAGCACGAAACCGGGCGCGCTGCGCTTGAGCGCCTGGTGCACGTCCCAGCAGTCCGTCTCGACCGAGAGCAGGTGCTGGAAGTGGGCGACCGCATCGGCGGCCGGCGCGGGGGAAATCTCGAGGATTGCGTTGGTGGGAATCGCCGCGTCGAGCATGACCCGAGCTCCTGAAGAGGGATGCCTGAATCTCCTGTCTCTTCCGGAGTTCGGCTATGGGCAAAAACGACGCCGTTCGTTAACATCCGGCCATGGGTACAACTCAGCGGCATCGGGTGGCGGCACTCGTCTATGACCGCCTCTGCACCTTCGAGTTCGGCATCCTGGTGGAGATGTTCGGCCTCCCCCGCCCCGAGCTGCCGGTGGACTGGTACCACTTCTCCCTCTGCTCGCTCGACGCCGGACCCCTCAACGCCACGGGCGGCGTGCGCATCCAGGCGCGGCAGGGCCTGGCAGGATTGCGTCACGCCGATACCATCGCCATACCCGGATGGCGCGACCCCGACGAGGTCCCTCCCGCGCCACTGCTGAGGGGCCTGCGCCGGGCCCACGACCGCGGAGCTCGGCTCGTGGCGCTCTGTTCCGGCGCTTTCGTCCTTGCGGCCGCCGGTCTGCTCGATGGCAAGCGGGCGACGACCCACTGGCGCTATGCCGACAAGCTCCGCGCCCGCTACCCGCGGATCCAGGTAGAGCCGGACGTGCTGTACGTGGACGAGGGCAGAGTGCTCACCTCGGCGGGCAGCGCCGCCGGCATCGACCTGTGCCTCCACGTGGTGCGGGGCGACTACGGAGCGGAGATCGCGAACCAGGTGGCGCGCCGGCTGGTCGTCCCACCGCATCGCGACGGCGGGCAGTCGCAGTACGTGCGGGAGCCGATGCCCCAGCGGTCGCCCGCCGGGCTGGCGAGCGTGCTCGACTGGGCTCTGGGGAGGCTGGAGCGGCCGCTCGGGCTCGAGGACCTGGCCCGGCAGGCCAACATGTCGGTTCGCACGCTGGCGCGGAGGTTCGTGCGGGAGACAGGAACCACGCCCCACCGCTGGCTCACTCACCAGCGGCTGCACGCCGCGCAGCGGCAGTTGGAAACCACCGACGATTCGATCGATGTGGTGGCCGAGGCGGTGGGGTTCGACACGGCGATGACGCTACGGCATCACTTCAGGCGGGCGTACGGGACGACGCCGACGGCGTACCGGCGCCGGTTCTCGGTCAAGGCGGCGTCCCGGGGAGCGATCGCTCGTCGGCGTCGTGCTAGTCCTGCAGCACGAAAGTGACCTTCAGTAACACCCTGTATTCGGTGATCTGCCCCTTCACTATTACGACCTTCTGACTCTTGATCCATGCCCCGGAAAGGTTCCGAAGCGTTTTCTCCGCTCGGGCGATCCCGGCCTGGATGGCATCCTCGAAGCTCTTGGGCGAGGAAGATTGAATTTCGGTGATCTTGGCGACTGCCATAAGAGCGCTCCGATTCAGAGGGACGGGCGAAAAAGCAAGCGAGCGTATCAGGCCGCTTCTACGGGGTTCGTGCGCGTCGTTGACGCTTCAGGAGCTCCTTGATCGTGCTCTCCTTGAAGTCGGTGAATTCGCCGGCGTCGAAGAAAGTGCCGTGGCACACCGGGCACGCTTCCACGCGGATGTGCGGTTGAGCCGGGTCCATCAGCCCTACCATGAGGATCCCATCGACCGGGCAGAACACCTTGCCCTGCTCGTTGTGCATCGAAGCCTGCCAGGTGGGACCCGTGTCGATCGCCTCGGACCCGGTACGCGGCTTCACCCCTTCGTATTCCAGGCGGTCAAACCAGAGCCCGCCGCACCGGATGCAACGATCCACCTCGGTATCCTCGAAGCGCACCACTTCCATTCCGGCTTGGCACTTGGGGCATTGCATGATCGGAGTCTCCCATCCTGAGTCCTGCTCAGATTTCCGGGGTGAAGCCCATCACCAGATCGAACCTGGCCGACAACTCGCCGGTGCGAGAGCCGCGGACCGGGGTGAAGGCGACGGTCACGGCATCGCGCGTCTTGGGGTCGGAGATGCCCTGCCAGAGCCTGTCCCGCTGGTTCCCCGCGTCCCCTCTGACGTAGCACTGAGTGGTCCACTTCTCCCGCCCCTTCATCTTGACGGCGACGTGGATGTGCGGCGTACGTCCAGTATAGGGTACCGGCTTGATGGTGCGGAAGTAGTACTCGCCGGTCGAGCCGGTCAGGAAACGGCCGAATCCCTGGAAGTTCCCGTCGCGCCGCCCGCGGTTGTCGCTCCCCTCGTGCAGGTACGCGCCGTGATGATCCACCTGCCAGATCTCCACCAGCACGTTCCGGAGGGGACTGCCCTTCGAGTCCAGGACTCGTCCGCTCAGGTGGGTGACCTCGCCGACGGCGGGGGTGATCCCGTCGTTGATGATGAGGAGGTCGTTGTCGGTGTCGAGCGGCAGATGGGTGGGGTAGAAGGGCCCCTCGGTCTGGCGCGGGGTGAGGGTGAGGGCCTGGGCGAAGAGGCCGGGCACATGGAACATGCCCGGGACGCTCCCGAGTGCGGCGCCGGCCGCGAGGCTTCGAATAAAGGAGCGTCTGCTGGGAGGTAAGGTGGAGTGGCTCATGGCGTAGCTCCTTGACGTGCTTCCAGTCTACGGTCCCTGTTCGATCTCAGCAAACTCCGCAAGGCTCACGGCTTGTACCCTGAAGTACATGAAGCGGTAATTGTTTGCGGCGTGGGCTGCATGCCGTTGTTAGGCATGAACCCGCAGCAGGTAGCTCACGCCAAGTGCACATACGTACAGCCCAACTCCGAAGACGGTATGGGTCACAAGGCTCTTCAGCCTCGCCTGCGTTGGATTGGGTGTTCTGGATGCAGCAATGCCGAGGCCGAATCTTCGGGTATGTCCGAAGATCTGCCCCGCCAACCGCCTCGCGTTTCCCGAGTCATCACGAAGGCTCGTGCTCGCCGAATGGACCCGGGCATTCCTCGCGAGTGGCCATGACGGGTCCGCAATGGGCGATAGGGAGCCAGCGGTCGGCGGACGGCGGGCCCGGGACGTTCCTCGTGGAGGTCGGATTCTACCTCCAACGGGGCGCGTGAGATAGAGGGGTCTCCGGCACTTGAACGCCCGCCAGCTCCTCGCCCCAATGCACAATCACAACAGCTCGTCCACCCGCCGCTCGAGGAGAATGTCTTCGGGGCGGAAGCGGCCGGGGCCGGAGACCCCCCCGCGGCTAGTGCGGCTGCTCCGGGCCGAGGCCCGCCGCATCCTCAAGCGGCGGCCCGCACGCGAGGAGCGAGCGGCGGCCGAGCGGTTTCTCGAATCGTTTGCGGCAGGTTGATGGAGTGTTGTTGGCTGGCCAGCAGTTTCCGTTGTATGTGGGACACCCAAGGTCTGCCCGCCGTTGGGGGGCTGTCCCTCGCCGACCGGTTCTGGATCACCGCCCAGGCTGTCGAGGAGGCCGGAGGCCCTCCCGAGCATGTTCTAGCCTTGCGCCAACTTGCCGAACAACTGGAGGAATTGGGCTAGTGGTGAGCTTCTCCGTGAGCATCAGAGGGCACCATAGAGGAATTCTGTTGGGAATGTGTAGGGAAATCTGATGAGCAGAGTGTAGAAGAAAGACTGGAGCAAACTCGAGAGGAAAGTCAGGATGAACCCTGAAGGAAAGTCAGGAAGTACCAAGGTTAGGCCCGAGGTTACCCCTGCAAAGTTATGCCGCCGCGGACTGATCTGAAGGCCGCCCAGTCGCGCCAGTGCGGGCGATCTTACGACCCACGCTGCCGCATGAGCTTCGCCAACTCGGGTCGCACCTGCTCAGTCCCCTCGCTCATCTCCGGCTCGGGGTTCGGTCGCAGCATCAGAAAGTGCTGGTAAGCGCCGATGGCACCAACGGTGTCACCCGTCAACGCGGCCAGTCGGCCCTCCTCTCGC
>JACCSE010000504.1 GCA_013813145.1 Gemmatimonadales bacterium | reverse complement strand
GCCAGGGGTAGACTTGCGGGGCATGGGGGGCGAAGATACGGTCCCGTTATGGATGCCGAAACCCTGGACCTTCGCCGCTTCGTGGGCCGCTGGACGCTGAACGCGGCGTCTCATGTCGGGCGCGTGTCGCTCATGGTCCTGGACATGGTCCGCGGGCTGAGGGAGTACCGGATCTGGGTGCCCCGGGCGTTCACCGAAGCGTGGAACATCGGGGTCGGCAGCCTCTTCATCGTGCTCCTCATCTCCGGCTTTGCCGGCGCGGTGACGGCGCTCCAGGCCCGCTACCAGTTCACCGGCACCATCCCCATCTACTTCCTGGCCGGGGTTATCGTGGAGTCGATCGTCCTGGAGCTGGGCCCGGTGCTGACCGCCCTGGTGCTCGCCGGACGGATCGGCGCACGGTACGCGGCCGAGCTAGGGACGATGCGGGTCACCGAACAGATCGACGCCTTGGAGAGCCTGGGTCGCTCGCCTGCCTCGCATCTCATCATTCCCCGGGTCGTCGCCGGGGTGATCATGATCCCGGTGCTGACCATCCTGGCCGACGTGATGGGCATCGGCGCCGGGTGGTTCTCCATGAAGCAGGTGCTCCCGATCTCCGACGCCGACTTTGCCTACGGCGCTCGATCGTTCTGGCGGCCGTTTGACGCCACCTACTCGGTCATCAAGGCGTTTTTCTTTGCCGCCTCGATCACCATCATCTCCTGCTATATGGGGTTCAATACCCAGCAGGGCGCGGAGGGGGTGGGCCGCGCCACCACCGGCGCCGTCGTCAGCAGCTCGGTGCTGATCCTGCTGCTCGATGTAATGCTCGCCAATCTGCTGCTCGCCTGATGATCGAGCTTCGCGGGGTACGCAAGCGCTTCGGCCAGCAGACCGTGCTCGACGGCGTGGACTTCACGGTGCAGGAAGGCGAGACGGTCGCCCTGCTCGGCCCGTCGGGCACCGGGAAGAGCGTCCTCCTCAAGCACATCATCGGCCTGATCCGCCCGGATTCGGGCACGGTGATTGTGGACGACAAGGAGGTCACCCGGCTCAAGCGGCGCGATCTGGCCGAGCTGCGCTCCGGCATCGGCTACGTGTTCCAGAACGGGGCCCTGTTCGACTCGATGAACGTGCTCGAGAACGTGCGGCTCGGCATCACCGACGAGAACAAGTACCGCGACTTGGAGTACTCCCGCAACCGGGTGCTGGAGACGCTGCGCCTGGTGAACCTGCCGCCCGAGACCATGGACAAGTTTCCGGCCCAGCTCTCCGGCGGGATGCGAAAGCGGGTCGGGATCGCCCGCGCCATCGCGGGCAGTCCCAAGTACCTCCTCTACGACGAGCCTACCTCGGGGCTCGATCCGGTCAACGCCGACGTGATCGACGAGCTGGTGAAGCGGCTTGACAACGAGCTGGGCGTGACCAGCGTCATGGTGACGCACGACGTCCGGGGCGCCTTCAAGGTCGCCGACCGCCTCGCGCTCCTCACCGGCGGGAAGATCGTTCAGCAGGGCACGCCGGAGAGCTTCCTCGTCTCCAAGGATCCCCAGGTCCAGGAGTTCCTGGAGCGCGACTTCCCCGACGCCACCTTCGCCGCATGAAAGCACATGGACATGGGGTATAAGCAGGAAGTCACCGTCGGCAGCCTCGTCATCCTCGCGATCGTGCTGTTCATCGTGGGGACCACGTGGCTGAGCGGGCGCTCCATCGGCGGCGACTCGGAGGACTACTGGAAGATCCAGTTCCGCCAGGCGGGCAACCTGAAATCGAGCTCGGCGGTGCGGATCTCCGGGGTGGCGGTGGGCCGGGTGGAGCAGATCCGGCTGGTGGACGTCGGGAACGTGCTGGTGTCGGTGAGCCTCCCCGAGCGGATCGTGCCCAAGGTGGACGCGACGGCCAACATCGTCTCCATTGGGTTCGTGGGCGACGCGGTGATCGAGCTCATTCCCGGCGATGCGCCCGAGCCGCTGCCGAAGGACCGGATCATCATCGGCACCCAGGCGCCGGGGTTCACCGACCTGGCGCAGTCGCTCGGCGACCGGGCCGACAGCGTCCTCCTCGGCGCCCAGGCGATCGTGAACCAGAAGACGGCCGACGAGCTCGCCGAGACGATGCAGGCGCTCCAGGGAACCCTCCGCGCGGCGCAGCGGACGATGGAGATCTACAGCAACCCCACCAAGGGCCCCACCGCCGAGTTGACCCGGACGCTGGCGACGGTGCAGTCGCTGAGCGCCCGCCTCGACAGCACGCTGGCCAACCCGGCCCTGGCTCGCACCCTCACCCGGGCCGACACCCTCACCGGTAACCTGGCCGCGATGACCGGCCAGCTCACCTCCACCGGCGCCCGGCTCGACACCCTGCTGCTACGAGTGAACCAGGGCCAGGGCACCCTCGGCAAGTTCGCCACCGACAGCGGACTCTATCGCGACGTGCGGGAGCTGTCGCAGTCGATGAAGCGGCTGGTGGACGAGCTGGCCAAGAATCCGGGGAAGGTGCCGGTGACGGTGAGGATCTTCTGAAGCCGGCATTGTCACCCTGAGCGAAGGGAAGGGGGCATGCCTCAGGTCATGGCTCCTTCGCTTCGCTCAGCATGACAATGTCGTCCTATCGCGTACATTGCCCCCATGCTCTCCCTCACCTTCCTCGGCACCGGCGCCGCGACGCCGACGATCGATCGGAATGTGGCCGGGCTGGCCCTGCAGCGGGAAGGGGAGACGATTCTCTTCGATTGCGGCGAGGGCAATCAGCGGCAGATGATGCGCTACGGGGTGGGGTTCTCGTTCACCGAGATCTTCTTCACCCACTACCATGCCGACCACATCCTCGGCGTCACCGGGCTGCTCCGCACCATGGGGCTTCAGGACCGGACCGCGCCGGTGACGCTCTACGGGCCACGCAACGCGCGGCGGATCCTCACTGCGGTCATCGCGCTCGGCGTGGAGCGGAACCACTTTCCGGTGGAGATCGTGGAGCTCCGGGCCGGCGACCGGCTCTCGCGCGAGGAGTACGATATCGTCGTCTTCGAGACCGACCATCGCGCCGACACGGTCGGCTACGCACTCGCCGAGCATCGGCGGCTGGGGCGGTTCAACCCCGATCGGGCTCGCGAGCTGGGAATCCCCGAAGGCCCGCTCTGGGGCCGGCTGCACAAGGGAGAGACGATCGTCCTGGAGGACGGACGCTCGATCGCTCCGGCCGATCTGGTCGGCACCCCGCGACAGGGCCGCACGGTGGTTTACTCCGGCGACACCCGACCCTGCCTCCCGCTGATCGAAGCCGCCCGCGGCGCCGATCTCCTGGTCCACGAGGCCACCTTCGGCAGCGACGAGCTGGAGCGGGCCAAAGAAACCGGCCACTCCAGCGCCGCCGAGGCGGCGCGGGTCGCCCTCGATGCCGGCGTCCGCCGCCTCGTCCTCACCCACATCAGCCCGCGCTACACCCGCGACGCGCCGGAGCTGCTCGCGGAGGCGCGGGCGATTTTTCCGGAGACGATTATTGCTCGGGACGGGATGACGGTGGAGGTACCGTTCGAGGAGTAGGGATCGCCTCTGTGGTCAACACAAATCCCTCGCCGCGTCCGGAACGACCGCCTGGGAGTGGCAAGCGTCTCCCCTACAACTGAGTGGGCGGTGCGACTACGATTGCCCGGATGATGCCCTTCGCTCCGTTGCTCCTCGTGCTGCTGGTGCCGCTCCTCGGCTGCGGGGAAACGTCACGGGCGACGTCGGCGGAGCGCACGGTTGCTGTGCGGGATAGCGCGCCGCCGGCGCCGCCCCGGTGGACCCCCAAGCCGATCACCGCGCGTCCCGATCCGCGGGCGCAGGGCGACACCGTCAGCCGTTCCAGTGGCATCCGGCCGTTCGCGCTCACCGCCGCGGACTCGGCACGCTGGCCGGTGCCGGGACCGGCGCAGCTACCGGGCGCGATGCTGCCGGATCATCGGATCATCGCCTACTACGGCAACACCCGCTCCACCCGCATGGGCATCCTCGGTCAGATCCCGCGCGATTCGATGCTGGCCCGGTTGGAGGCGACGGCGGTCTCCTGGGCCAAGGCCGATACCACCCGCAAGGTGATGCCGGCGCTGCACCTCATCGTCACGGTGGCACAGGCGAAGCCGGGGCCGGGGGGAAAGTATCGGCTCAGGACAGGCGACAGCGTGATCAGCCAGGTGGCGAGCTGGGCGGAGGAGCGGGGCTGGATCATGTTCCTCGACGTGCAGACCGGGCACAGCACGGTCGAGGCCGAGCTTCAGCCGTTGCTGCCATTCCTGGCCCGGCCCTATGTGCACCTGGCGCTGGATCCCGAGTTTGCCATGACCCAGGGCGGAGTGCCGGGAAAGCGGGTCGGTACGCTCGACGCGAAGCATGTGAACTACGCGAGCGGGTTCCTGGCGCATCTGGTGGACTCGCTCGAGCTCCCGCCCAAGGTACTGATCGTCCACCGATTCAAGCAGCGGATGCTGACCAACTACGACCAGATCAAGCTGGATCCGAGGGTGCAGATCCTGATCCAGATGGACGGCTTCGGCACCGCGAGACACAAGCAGGACGCCTATCGGCTGTACATCGTGCCGGAGCCGGTACAGTACGCCGGCTTCAAGATCTTCTACAAGAACGACCGGACGCCGCGCGCCCGGTCGCAGGGCTACGAGCCGAGCTGTCCGGAGGCGGTGTTCTGGTCGGTCGGGTGCGGGGATGACGGACTCATGACGCCGGAGCAGGTGCTGTCGGGGCTGTATCCCGTGCCGCTGTACGTCCAGTACCAGTAGGCGAGCGAGCGGAGATCTCGCGGTTGCTTCCGGCCCTGGATGAGCTCCTGTGGCCATGCGACGGCGAGGGGGCCTCACCTCCGGACCAGCACACAGTCCTCCGG
>JACCSE010000500.1 GCA_013813145.1 Gemmatimonadales bacterium | reverse complement strand
CCGATAGCCGATAGCCGATAGCCAATAGCCAATAGCCGATAGTCTTTCCCACGCTTGCCACCGTCTGCCGCGAGCGGTATGCTTTGCCGATCCGAATCCATAGTCCCGCCACCTCCATCGACCGGAGCCGATCCCGCCGATGCAGCGCACGGCGAGAAGCGTTGCCCTCCGAAGAGAAAGGCTGCCCATGCGGATGCTTCGTCTGCTGCCCGGCGCGTGGTTCCTGCTGCTGGGCACGAGCTTTCTCACGATTCCGGCCCTGCTGCACGCGCAGGCCCAGGCCACCACCGGCGTCATCCGGGGCACGGTCTCGGATTCGGCCGGCCAATCCCTTGCGGGGGCCACGGTCACGCTGCGGCACCGGGAGACCAATGCCGAGCGGGTGCTGAACACCAACAACAGCGGTGTGTTTGTCGGGACGCTCCTCCGGGTCGGCACCTACGACGTCCGGGCCCGGGCGCTCGGCTTCCGGGAGGCGCAGCGCTCGGAGGTGGGGCTTCGGCTGGGGGAAACGGTGGACCTTCAGTTCACCCTGGTCCCGCAGGCGGTCCAGCTTCAGGAGATCACCGTGTCGGGCGAGCCGGCGGTAGACGTGAGCGCGTCGGAGTCGGCCACCCGACTGGGAGTCGAGGCGGTGGAGGGGCTGCCCAACAACGGCCGCAACATCTTCAACTTCACGACCCTCACCCCCAACGTGGCGATCGTGCAGGGCCCCGACGGCGACGAGATCAGCGTCGGCGGCCAGCGCGGCATCCACAACAATGTCTCGGTGGACGGGGCCGACTTCAACAACCCCTTCTTCGGCGAGCAGCGGGGGGGCCAGCGGCCCGCGTTTACCTTCAACCTCGACGCGGTACAGGATTTCGTGGTCGTCTCCGACGGTGCCAACGCGGAGTTCGGACGCTCGGGCGGCGGCTTCGTGAACATCATCACCAAGTCGGGGACCAACGAGTTCAGCGGCTCGGCGCACTACTTCGGCAAGTACGACGCCCTGTCGGCGGACTTTTCCCATGCCTTCGAGGGCGGCGGCTCGACCGGGTTCACTCCGGACTTCGCCCAGCATCAGTTCGGGGCTACGCTGGGCGGGCCCATCGTGCGCGACCGCGCTTTCTTCTTCCTGGCGTACGACCAGCAGGAGTACAACGAGACCAAGCAGACCGACCGTCTCGGCTTGATCGACCCGCGGCTTCAGGCCTTCGTGGACACCGCGTTCGGCGGGGCGCTCCAGGGAGACTTCGGTCCGGTCCGGCGCACCAACGACGCGAACGCTCTGCTGGCCAAGCTCGACTTCCGGCTGAGCCAGAATCACAACGCCTCGCTCAAGTACAACTACACCAACTCGCGGCAGGAGAACGGCACCTTCGACGTGGACTTCTGGGGCCGGAGCGCCAACGCGGTGGAGCGGGACTTCTCTCACGCGGTCAACGGGAGCCTCCTCTCGCAACTCTCCTCCTCGCTGTCCAACGAGTTCCGGTTCCAGGTTGCCCGCGAAGAGCGCCCCCGCCCCTACAGCGGCCCGACCAACGGGGCGAGCGGCAGACCGTTTCCCGACACCGACATCGGTTTCGTGGGCCAGGGAGGCTTCTCGGGGTACCGCATCGGGCTGCCGTTCTTCATCCCGGTGGACGCGTACGACTACCGGTTCCAGGTGCTGGACAACGTCTCCGTGGTGCGGGGCAACCACCTGATCAAGTTCGGCGCCGAATGGAACCGTACCGGGGTGAAGCAGACCTTCCGCGGCTTCGCCAACGGCCGCTACGGCTTCACCTCGGTGGACGGGTTCCTCAACTTCGTGGCCAATGGCAACCTGTACGTGGAATGCTCGGACGTGGTGACCAACTCGTTCGTCATCAGCAGCAACGACGGCACCTGCCCGCCGGGGACGTTCATCAGCGGACCGGTGGCACTCTACCTTCAGCAGGCCGGGGTGGGCGGGCTCTCGGTAGACAGTGCAGGCACCCAGGAGATCATTCAGAACGAGGTGGCGATCTTCATCCAGGATAGCTGGAAGCCGGTGAGCAACCTGTCGGTGAATTACGGACTCCGCTGGGAGGCGCAGATCCAGCCCGGACTCATCACCCCGATCAACGAGCTGTTCTACGCGCCGTTCATCGGCGACACGGTCACAAACTCGGTCGGGACCTTCGAGTTCCCCGGCGACGGTACGATCCCGTCGGACTATTCGATGTTCCAGCCCCGCTTGGGGATCGCCTACGACATCGACGGCGACGGCCGGCAGGTCCTTCGGGCCAACGCGGGGCTCTATTACGCGCGAATTCCCGGGCTCAACCTGGCCAGCAGCCGGAGCACCGACGGCTCCCGGGGGCAGACCCTCTTTCGGAACAGCTTCCTCACGGGGGTCCTGGGACCGCCGCCGGCCTACGGCGATCTGCTCACCCCACCGCCGGGCGCGCCGTTCCAGCCGGGCGTGTTCGTGTTCGACAAGGACTTTCAGAACCCGCGCACTTTCACCGCGACGGTCGGCTACGAGCGCGAAGTGGGCGGCGGGATGTCGGCCGGGGTCAGCTATACCCACGCCCGCACCGACCACCTGACTCGGTTCTTCAACGCCAACGACGCGGTGTTCGGCCGGCCGTGGTCCACCGGCCTGCCGGATGGAAACGGCATCGGAGACCTGACCGTGGTGCAGAGCACCGCCAAGTCGCGCTTCAACGGGGTCACCGCCGAGCTCAAGCGGATCTCGGGGGCCCGGCTCCAGTTCCAAGCGAACTACACCCTTTCGTTCGACAAGGCAGACGACGACAACGAGCGCGACCCCTTCAGCTTTCGCTACGCACGGGCGGATGCGCTGGACCGGGAATACGGCTACAGCGACCGGGACCAGCGGCACCGGTTCAACGCCTGGGTGCTGGCCATTCTCCCGGGCGAGATCTACCTGAACAACCGGCTCAGCGCCTACTCCGCGCAGCCCACCTCGGAGGGCTGCGGACCGGACAATCAGCCCAACGGGGAGCGGGCGATCCCCAACGATCCCACCAGGGACCGGATCTGCGACGACGGCAGCATCATCCAGCGGAACACCATCCGGCGCGACAACGCCTACTTCTCGTGGGACATCCGGCTGTCGAAGCCCTTCGCGGTGGGCCAGGGCACGCTGGAGGCGATCTTCGAGGCGTTCAACGTCACCAACAACGACAACTTCCGGGATCCGTCATCGGTCGGGACGTTCCTCAATTTCGACGGGACGATTCGGTCGGGGCTGGGAGAGCCGCGGCAGTTTCAGGCGGGGGTGCGGTACTTGTTCTAATAAACGGTGAACGGTGAACGGGATGTTATGGAGCTCCCGTTCACCGTTCGCCGTTTCCCGTTTCCCGTTTCCCGTTTCCCGTTTCCCGCGTACCGTTCACTGCTTCACTGTACCCGCTAAAACGTGATCCCCAACAGGACCGACACCGCCCGGTTGCGGATCTCGACGTCGTCGAACACCGAACGGAGGCCCGCGGTGTACCTCGCTTCCAGCGACAGCGCGGCCTGGGGCCACCGCCCCTCGATGCCGGCGCCTCCGACGATCCCCCAGTCGAGCTCGCGGACGATGGTCACCGGATCGTCCCCGCAGGTGACCCGCACCGGCCGCTCCGGCTGGTCGGGCAGGATGAACTGGAAGTCGCAGCCGATCTGAAGCGCGGGGGCGGGGCCGCCGAAGAAGACCGGGCGGAAGCGCCCGCCGGGGACGGTGACCCGGGCCAGAAGAGGGAACTCCAGGTAAGCCAGCTCGATGTCGATGTCGAGCCCATCGTCCGTCGTGGTGCGGCCGCCCTTCAGGGCAAAGAGCAGCTCCGGACGCAGGCTGAGCAGCCGGGTCAGCGGCGCGTAGAGATATACCCCGGTGAGGGCGCCCTGCCGCGGCGTGATCAGCTCGGCGTTGGCGCCGGCGAGGTCGGTGCGGGAGTACCCCACCTGCGCGCCGACGCCGGTGCGCGAGCCCTGGCCCATCGCGGCGGCGGCGGTTCCCAGAGACAGCGCGACGACGGCCGTGACGAGCACCGCGCGGTTCAGCATCCGGCGAATGTAGCGGGGCAACACCGTGGGCGCGACGCTTGCGTCGCTCCCGGGCCAGTCCGGCCTCCTTGAGC
>JACCSE010000581.1 GCA_013813145.1 Gemmatimonadales bacterium | reverse complement strand
GCGGCAGCCGGTCGCGCTCCCGCAGCTCATCCAGTATGGCTCCCCTGATGCACTGCACGGCGTAGGTACTGAAGGCGGAGCCACGTCCGGGCTCGAATCGCTCCAGCGCGCGGAGCAGCCCCAGGCTGCCCGCACCCAGCAGGTCGGTGACTTTCAGGTCGGTCGACCGACCCCTGAGCTGCATGGCCGTGTGGTGTACCAGCCCGATGTAGTGCCGCGCCAGGAGCTCGCGCACCTCCGAGGTGCGGTCGCGGCGGTAGGCCTCCCACAGCTCCGCGAGCGCGGTACCCGAGCCGGAGTCGTCGCTCACGATGCACGAGCGGAAACGCCGTCCACCAGCTCACTTTGGCCGTTTCCGACCACCCAGATCCGTCCGGGACACGGCGCGGAGGTTCCCGCCGAGGGGATCCTAGGCAGCATCGCCGCGGGAGGAGGCGAGACGGACGGCACGCGGGGAAGGAATTGCCGGGGTGGCGGACGAATCTGCCGGGCCGGGGAATCCGGCCGTCAGCTCGGCGTCGGGAAACTCCGTCCCCGAGAGCCTCATGCGGGTGGCCGAATCGGGGAGGAACACCAGCGCACGACGACGTTCGACGACCGTGCGCAGGGCCTGGTAGACCGCCGGAGAGATCATCGTATCGATGAGCTGCTCCATCTGTCGCACGGCCTCGTCCGGCGTCAGGGTCTCGCGATATGGGCGGGAGGTGGTGAGGGCGTCGTAGACTTCGGCGGCGGCCAGGAGACGGGCCCCCCATGGGATGGTCTCCCCGGCTATGCCGTCCGGGTAGCCGAGGCCATCCCACCGTTCGTGATGGCTGCGCACGAAGCTGCCGATGAGGCCGAACTGCGGCAGGGGACCCAGGATCTGCGAGCCGATGACCACGTGGCGCTTCACCTGCTCGAATTCCTCAGGGGTCAGCGGGCCCTCCTTCGACAAGATTCCGTCGCCCAGGCTGATCATCCCGATGTCATGCACTCGCCCCGCGATCCGCACCGCATCGATCTCCGCGTCGGTACGTCCCTGCTCTGCCGCCAGGCACGCCGCCAGCTCCGCGACCCGCACGGAATGGCCCGCGAGCCAGGTGTCCCTCGCCTCGACGACGCACACGAGGGCGTCCAATGTGGCCATCGCGAGGTGGCTCACTCGTTCCTGCTCGCGCTTGAGCGACGCCGCCATGTGCGCCATTTCTTCTCGAACCGCTCTCGCCGCCAGATGCTCGGCGGTACGGGCCGCGCGCCGCTCCCGGGCGACTTGCAGCGCCCGAATGATGGTCCCCGGATCGTTGGCCCCGGTCAGATAGTCGGCGGCGCCCGCCTGCAGGCAGAGCACGGCCGTGCGGGCGTCGTTCCGGTCGGCGAGCAGGACGAGCACCAACTTCGGCTCGATCCGGAGAATCTCACTGACCAACTCGGGGGCGAAGGCATCGGTGGAGGCCAGCTCCAGCAGCATGGCGTCGAGCTTCAGGCGGGCGAGCATGGGAAGCGCCTCGCTCGCATTCGCCGCGCGAACGATCTCGAATCCCTGCCGCTGCAATTGGTCGCGGAGGTCGTGGGCCGTCGGCGTCTCCTCGCCGGCGAGGAGCACGCGGGTCGGCAAACCCGAGGCATACATGTGAGTCTCCCACGAACCGCTGGCGGTCCGGCAAGAAGCGTTCGTTCTCTGGAAAGAATTTCCGGTCAGGGAGGAAAGGGGCAAGCATCGTGCCCCCGGACCGCGCCAAGCCGATCGCTCAGCGTCCCTCGAGCTTCCGCTCGGACTTGAGCCTGTTGCGGAGGGTACGCTCGCTGATGCCAAGGAGCTTGGCGGCCCGCGTCCGGTTGCCGCCGGTGGCGGCGAGAGCGCGGGCGATCGCTTGACGCTTCAGCTCGCCAAGGTCGAGGGGAAGCTCCGGGTCGGGCGACACTATCGGTATGGGCGGGGCGCCGTTTTCGCTTCTCGGCTCCAGCGGCTCGAGATGGCTGGCGAAAGCCTCCGGCATCAGGACGGGGCCGCGGGACAGGATGATGGCGCGCTCCACCGCGTTGGCGAGCTCCCGTACGTTTCCCGGCCAGGCGTACGACTGGAGCAGGTGAAGCGTCTCCGGCGCGAAGTCAGGCGCCGGCAGGCCGAGGGAAGCGGCAGCCCGTTGGACGAAGTGGTGCACCAGCCGGGGGATGTCGTCCGCGCGCTCGCGCAGCGCGGGCGTGCGGATGGGCACCACGTTGAGGCGGTAGTAGAGGTCGCTCCGGAAACGGCCGGCGGCCATTTCGGACTTGAGATCGAGATTGGTCGTGGCCAGAAGCCGGACGTCCACTCGGACCGACTGGCTGCCGCCGACCCGCTCGAACTCCTGCTCCTGGATCGCGCGGAGCAGCTTGGACTGGAGATCGAGACGCATCTCGGAAATTTCATCCAGCAGCAGCGTCCCTCCGTGGGCCCGCTCGAACGCCCCCGCGGTGCGCGCCGTGGCTCCGGTGAACGCTCCGCGCTCGTGTCCGAACAGCGCGCTTTCGACCAACCCCTCGGGGAGCGCGGCACAGTTGACCGTGACGAAGGGTGCCGAATGCCGCGGACTGCGCTCGTGGATGGCACGAGCCACCAGCTCCTTGCCGGTCCCCGATTCGCCCTCGAGCAGCACCGTGGCCTTGGTCGGCGCCACGCTGTCGAGCGTCTCGAGTACCCGTCTCCAGGCCGGGCTCTCGCCGATCAGTACTCGCGACGTGCGGAGATGGAGCAGCTCCCGCCGGAAGGTCTCGTTTTCCCGGCGCAGCCGCAGCACCTCGAGGGCCTGGGAGATGGCGATCCTGAGGGATTCGGCGCGAACGGGTTTGGTGAGATAGTCGATGGCCCCGCTCCGGATGGAGACCACCGCGTGCTCGATGCTGGAGTAGCCGGTCATGATGATGACGGGAATCCTGAGCCCCTCCTGCTCCAGCAGGGTCATCAGCTCGAGCCCCGTCTTCTCGGGCATCTGGTAGTCGGCGACGATCAGATCGACCGGCGAGCGCTCCAGCAACTTCATGCCCTCATCCACGCCGGCCGCGAGGAGGCACCGGTGCCCCATCTGGTTCACGGCATGCTCGACCATGACGCCGACCGCGGGTTCATCATCCACGCACAAGATCGTCGCCATGGAGCTCCAGCAGGCCTGAGGGATAGGGCCGCCGGCGTGGGCTGCGGGCGGGCGGAATATCATGAATAGCTGAAGCTACATGCCGGAGGGGGTGTGCGACTACGCCGGGCCAGCCATCATCCCGAGCGCATGCGAGGGCTCTTGCCGGCCGAGCTCAGACCATTCCCGAGCAAGGACCCTCGCCTGCCTCCGATGGTCTCGAGGGTGTGCTGCACATGGTATCGCGCCGGCGCCGCGACCGGAAGACCCGAGCAGTGGCCCGAGGTCTTCCCTCCCCGTGCCGCCCGCGTTACTTCTTAGCGCCCCACCGCCCTCACACGGACAACGGCATGGAGCGGCAGCTCATCTCCAGCGGCGCCCTCTGGGAGCCGGTCGTCGGCTACTCCCGCGCCGTGCGCGTCGGCAACAGCGTCCACGTCGCCGGCACCACGGCCACCGGAACGGACGGCCGCATCGTCGGGCTGGGCGATCCGTACGCCCAGACGATGCAGACGCTCCGAAACATCGAGACCGCGCTTCGCGCCGCCGGTGCCTCGCTGGCCGACGTCGTGCGGACCCGGATGTACGTAACCGACATCGAGCAATGGGAAGCGATCGGACGGGCCCACGGGGAGGTGTTCGGCCGGATCCGGCCGGCGACCGCGATGGTCCAGGTGTGCCGTCTCATCTCGCCCGAGATGCTGGTCGAGATCGAGGCGGACGCGGTGATCGGATGAACCCGGCTCAGGCCTTCACCCAGGTGGACGCCTTCACCGACCGTCCGTTCGCCGGCAACCCGGCGGCCGTGTGCCTGCTGGCGCAGGCCCGCGACGCGGAGTGCTTGCAACTGGTCGCCCGGGAGATGAACCTGGCGGAGACCGGGTTCCTGGTGCGGCGGCCGGACGGGTTCGACCTGCGCTGGTTCACTCCCGCGCTGGAGGTGGAGCTCTGTGGGCACGCGACGCTCGCGAGCGCGCACGTGCTCTGGGAAGCGGGTCATCTGCCGGCCGGCGAGACCGCGCGGTTCCACACCCGGAGTGGGCTGCTGACGGCGGCACGGGCGGACGGACTCATCTGGCTCGACTTTCCGGCCACGCCGGCCGAACCGGCGACGGCCCCCGCCGAGCTGGAGCCGGGCCTCGGGATCGTACCCCGCTGGGTGGGACGCACGCGCTTCGACTACCTGGTAGAGCTGGAGTCGGACGCGGCGGTGCGGTCGCTCGCGCCCGATCTCACGCGGCTGGGACGTATCGCCACGCGGGGCATCATCGTCACCGCGCGCTCGGAGGGGGCAGGACAGGACTTCGTGTCCCGGTTCTTCGGGCCCGCGGCCGGGGTACCTGAAGACCCGGTGACCGGCTCGGCGCACTGCGCGCTGGCGCCGTTCTGGGGGGAACGACTGGGGCGGACGGAGCTCACGGGATACCAGGCGTCCGCCCGCGGCGGACTGGTGCGCACCCGCCTGAAAGGAGACCGGGTGCTGCTCGGCGGCGAGGCGGTGACGGTGGTGCGGGGGGAGGTGCTGGGGTGAGGAGGGGCGTGGAGTGCGCAGTTGTGATCCCGAGCGGACCAAGGGATCTTCTCCGCCTCGCTCGAGCCATTCCCGGGCAAGATCCCTCGCTCCGCTCGGGATGACAATTACGTGCCACCCGGTGCACCCATGACTCCTCTCGACGCCTTCGACACCCTCGACCTCCGCGTCGGCCGGATCCTCCGGGCCGAACGGAACGAGCGGGCGCGGAAGCCCGCCTACAAGCTCTGGCTCGACTTCGGCCCGCTGGGGGAGCGGACATCCAGCGCGCAGTTAGAGGCGCACTACACGCCCGAGGAACTGGCCGGCCGGCTGGTCGTGGCGGCGGTCAATCTCGGCGAGCGGAACATTGCGGGATTCAAATCGGAGGTGCTGGTGCTGGGGGTGCCAAGCGACACGGGCAAGGTAGTACTCCTCGCGGTGGAGCGGGAAGTGCCGCTCGGCGGGCGAGTCTACTGACGGGCCTCGGTATCGGGACGGAGCAGGAGCCCGGTGACCTTGCCATCCTCGGTCAGGCTCCACTCGATCAGCATCCGCTCCGGCGCGTTGTCGAACGACGCGCTGCGGCTGTACACCCGAAACGGCGCGGCGCTGTCCACCCGTTCGTTCACCGCGCCCTGCTCCCGGCCCAGCCGGGTCACCGCTCGACTGGCGAAGTTCGCCAGGTCGGTCACGCTGCTGAACGTCTGCCGCATCTCGGGCGAGAAGCGGTCCCAGAGTTTGTCGTACTCGTTGTCGTAGAGCCAGTCGGTGTACTGCCGGCCCTGCTCCAGCAGGAGCCGCTCCGGCCGATCGCCGGCGGGCGAGCAGGCGGCCGCGGCCATAGCAACGGCCACTCCCCATATTCTTGCGCGCATTGGAAATCCTCGACCTGCTGGACGCCGGACGTCCACGACGGGAGCCATGATGCGGGTGTACATCTCCATCGATATGGAAGGCGTGGCCGGCGTGGTCCACGAGGAGCAGACCGACCCGGTCGATCCCCGGCATGCGGGAGAGTATAACAGGTTTCGCCGGTTGATGACGGCCGAAGCCAACGCGGCGATCGAAGGCGCGCTCGCCGCGGGCGCGCGGACGATCCTGGTGAACGACAGTCACTGGCTGATGCGGAATCTGCTCGCCGAGGAGCTGCACCCGGCGGCGGAACTGCTGAGCGGCGGGCCCAAGCTGCGCTCCATGGTAGAAGGCGTCGAGCTCGGCTTCGATGCGGCGCTCTTCATCGGGTATCACGCGCGGGCCGGCACGCCGCAGGCCATCATCGACCACACCTATACCAGCCGTGTCCACGCGGCGCGGCTCAATGGAGCTCCGGCGGGCGAGCTGGCGATCAACGCGGCGTTGGCCGGCGCCTACGGAGTGCCGGTGGCGATGGTGAGCGGCGATCAGGCGCTCGCCGAGGAGGCGCGGGAGCTGCTCGGGCCGGCGGTCGAGACCGTGATCGTGAAGCAAGCGGTGGGCCGGTTCGCGGCGCGGAGCGTCTCGCCGGTGGTGTCGTGCCAGCGGATCCGCGACGGCGCGGCCTCGGCGCTGGGCCGCTCGCATGCGCCGCTGGTGCTTTCATCTCCGATCCGGCTGGAGGTGGATTTTCAGCTCACCCAGATGGCCGATATGGCCGAGCTGGTGCCGGGGTCACGACGGATCGGAGGGCGGACGTTGGAGTACGTGCACGAGGATTATCAGGAGGTGTTTCGGGCGTGGCGGGCGCTGTACAACTTGGCGGGTGTCGAGTAACCGTAACGGCGAGGATGCAGGGGAACCCTCGAGGGAGGCCTCGTTCACCCTTCACCGTTCCACCTCCACTACCCGCCAAATGTCGACCGGAGTGCCCACCCGACAAGTAACCGTCCGGTCCTCATTCAGGTGGACGACGAGAGCGACCCGGGCC
>JACCSE010000466.1 GCA_013813145.1 Gemmatimonadales bacterium | reverse complement strand
GCCATACCGCTCACGGCCTCTCCAACCGCGTGTCCTCCCACGACACCGGATCCTCAATCGGCTCGAGGTGGGTGTCCACGACGCTGTGGGGCACGGCGGCGCGGACCTGCTCCTCTATCTGCTCCAGCAGATCGTGTCCCCGCTGCACGGTCCAGTCGCCCGGCACCAGGATGTGGAACGAGATGAACCGCCGCGCTCCCGCCTGGCGGGTCCGGAGGGCGTGGTGGCGTACGCCCTCGTGCGCGCGGGACTCCAGGATCGCGGTGATCGCCCGCAGCATATCTTCCGGCAGCGACGTGTCGAGCAGGCCGAGCATCGAGCGGCGCACGAGCTTGAAGCCGGCCCGGATCACCAGCAGTGCCACCGCGATGGCGACGATGGCGTCGAGCCGGTGCCAGCCGGTCAGCGCCGCCGCCGCCACACCGACGATGACGCCGGCCGAGGTCCACACGTCCGTCATCAGGTGGCTGGCGTCGGCCTCGAGGGTGATCGACTCGTAGCGCCGCCCCGCCCGGAGCAGCACCCGCGCCACGACGAAATTGAGCAGCGAGGCGAGCCCGGTAATGGCGAGGCCGAGCGCCGGGTCCAGGATCGGTTGCGGCTGCAGCAGCCGGCCGGCCGCCGCGACCAGGATGCTGACGGCGGCGATCAGGATCAGCGCGCCCTCGAAGCCGCTGGAGAAGTACTCCGCCTTGGTGTGGCCGTAGGCGTGCTCTTCGTCGGCCGGCCGCGCGGCCACCCAGAGCGCCACCAATGCCACCAGCGCCGCTACCAGATTGACCAGCGACTCCAGGGCGTCGGATAGCAGCCCGATCGAACCGGTGAGCAGGTACGCGGTCCCCTTGAGGGCGATGGTCGCGAGGGCCGCGACGACGGAGATGATGGCGAAGCGAATCAGCCCACGGCGCTCGGTCACGCGGTGCGCCCCGGCAGCAGTCGGGCGACTTCGGCGATAGTATGCGGCGCGCTGCCTTCGGCCCGGTTGTTGACCAGCAGGTAGGCGGGGATGCGGGTCTGCACCGCGCGCTCGACCAGCCGTACCAGGTCCCGCCGCAGCTCCGGGTTGGGCTCCAGGATCCGGTCGTAGGGTGCGAAGGCGTCCACCGCCTCGTCGTAGCTGCGGCCCGGCCGCAGCAGCGCGCGGGCGACGATAAAGGGACCGGTGACCGAGCCCGGCAGGTCGAGCTGGTCACCGATCGAGGGCATGCGAGTCCAGGAGTTGAAGACATGGGCGACGCCGTGCTCGCGAAGGACGGCGAAGTACATCGGGGTCAGGAACTCCTCGTTCCGCACCTCGACCGCGTACTCGCCTTCCCGCGGGAGCGCGGAGAAGAAGGTATCGAGCCGGTCGGCGAACTCCCCGGGCCCGATTCCGTCCCGCCGCGCGATGGCCTGAAACTCGAAAACGAACGGCCCGGTGTGATCGGCGAAGGCAGCCCGATAGGGCGCATAGACCGCCTCGAGGAAGACGTCGGGACTCAGGAAATCCGGATTGGCCTGGCCGGCCAGGGCCGGCTGCTGCACTCCGGCATGGGTGTGCACGGTGACCTGGTTCCAGACCTTGCTGACGCAGGGAAAGCCGGCCGGGAGATGCCGGGCCCAGCCGCGGAGCACTTCTTCGGTTGGGGGAGCGTAGAAGCTGGAATCGATGCCGACCGTGCGGAAGAGCGGAAAGGCGGCGTACTCCTCCAGCATGCGGGTCGACGCGCCCTTGGCCTGGTACTCGCGGTGGTAAACCAGCCCCCGCCAGCCGGGGTAGTTCCACGACGAGGTGCCGAAGCGCACCCCGTCGGGGATTCCGGCGGCGAGCTCCTCCGGCGTCACTGTGGGACGATCTTGAATACCCCGCTCCCCGTCAGCACGTAGAGCTCACCCGCGGCATCCTCCCCGAAGCTCAGCACGGTGCCACCGGGCCTCAGTGTAGGCCAGTCGAACTGATCCACCGCCGCGCCGCCCTCCATTCGGAAGCTCCGCACGAAGCCTTGGCAGAAGTCGGAATAGAAATAATGTCCTTGGAGCGCGGGAATCGCGGCGCCGCGGTACACGTATCCGCCCGCGACCGAGCATCCGGTACCGTGGTCGTACTCCAGCACCGGAAGGACGAGCTCGGCGCCGTCACAGTCGGCGCTCTGAAAACAGTGGCGACCTTCCATGATGTCCCAACCGTAGTTGGCGCCCCGGCCGGCGCCCTCCGCCGCCGGCGAGAAGTTCACCTCCTCCCACTGGTCCTGGCCCACATCGCCGATGTAGAGATCGCCGGTGGCGCGATCGAAGCTGAACCGCCAGGGGTTGCGCAGCCCCAAGCTCCAGATTTCGGGGAGTGCGCCGGGGGTTCCGATGAAAGGGTTGTCGGGAGGAATGGCATACGGCAGCCCTTCCGCGGGCGGGCCGGC
>JACCSE010000423.1 GCA_013813145.1 Gemmatimonadales bacterium | reverse complement strand
GCCAACGGCGGCCCCGCCCCCGAAGCGGTCACCGAAGCCCTGGCCGACGTGGTCGCCGACGCCCGCACCGGAATCGCGCCGCTGCCTCCGGCCTCGGTCCGGCTGCCGCCACCCCGCCTCGACCAGCACGGCGGGGAAGTGCGCAGGCTGGGGTGGCGCGCGTTCGAGGCCTGAAATATCATGCCCCCGTGAAGTCCCGGACCGTACCGACCCAACCCTTTCCCGACCAGCGGCCCGGCACCTCGGGTCTTCGGAAGCGGGTAGCCGTATTCCGGCAGCCCCGATATCTGGAGAATTTTCTCCAGGCCACCCTCGACGCGCTGGCCGCTCCCGCGGGCAGTGCTCTGGTGGTCGGCGGCGACGGCCGCTACTTCAATCGCGAGGCGATTCAGATCGCCCTGCGGATGGCGGCGGCCAACGGCATCGCCCACGTCCTGGTCGGCGCTGGCGGGCTCCTCTCCACGCCCGCGGCCTCCCACCTCATCCGGCTTCGCCGGGCGGCGGGCGGACTGCTGTTCTCGGCCAGTCATAACCCTGGCGGCGCCGAGGGCGACTTCGGGGTAAAGCTCAATCTCGCCAACGGCGGCCCCGCCCCCGAAGCGGTCACCGAAGACATCACCCGTCGCACCCGCGAGCTCGCCGCGTACCGCACCCTCGATGCGCCCGACCTCCCGCTCGACCGGCCCGCCCGGCTCGACCTCGGTGGCATGGCGGTCGAGGTGGTGGACCCCGTTGCCGACTACGCGGCGCTGATGGAGACGCTTTTCGACTTCGACCGGCTTCGTCAGCTCCTCGCCGGCCGGGCCTTTCGCATGCGCTACGACGCGATGCACGCGGTCACCGGCCCCTACGCGGTCGAGATCCTCGAGCAGCGGCTCGGCGCGCCGGAGGGCACCGTCGTGCGCGGGGAGCCGTTGCCCGACTTCGGCGGCGGTCATCCCGACCCGAACCTCACCTATGCCGCGGCACTCGTCGGCGAGATGAATGCCGAGGCTGCCCCCGACTTCGGCGCCGCCTCGGATGGCGACGGCGACCGTAACATGATCCTCGGTCCGGGCACGTTCGTGAACCCGTCCGACAGTCTCGCCATTCTTGCCGCCAATGCACGGCTCGTTCCTGGGTACGTGGGCGGACTGGCGGGCGTCGCACGCTCGATGCCGACCAGCGCGGCGGTGGACCGAGTTGCGGCGCGGCTCGGCATTCCCTGCTACGAGACGCCGACCGGGTGGAAATTCTTCGGCAACCTGCTCGACGCGGGCCGCATCTCGCTCTGCGGCGAGGAGAGCTTCGGCACCGGCTCCGACCACGTGCGGGAGAAGGACGGACTCTGGGCGGTGCTCTTCTGGCTCGACGTCCTCGCTGCCCGGCGCCGCCCGGTCGAGGCGATTCTGCGCGAGCATTGGCGGGAGTTCGGCCGCAACGTCTACACCCGCCACGATTACGAGGAGGTACCCGCAAACGCCGCATCGGACTTGATGGACGCGCTCCGAGGGCAGCTCGCCGCGCTGCCGGGACGGCGGCTCGGCTCGTTCAGGATCTCCGCGGCGGACGAATTCGCCTACGTGGATCCAGTGGACGGGAGCAGATCGGAAGGGCAGGGCTTGCGCGTACTGTTCGAGCCCGAAGCTCGCATCGTGTTCCGCCTGTCCGGCACCGGAACGGCGGGCGCCACCTTGCGGGTCTATATCGAGGCTGTGGAGTCGGACCTCATGCGCCAGGGGAAGGACGCGGAGGAGCTGTTGGCGCCGCTCGTCGGCGCCGCCGACGCTCTCGCCGGTATCCGGGCTCGGCTCGGGGTGGATCGGCCTACCGTCATCACCTGATCCACAGGATCCTACGTGATCGCCATTCCCCGCGCTTGACACTTCATCCCTCGCTGCGCTCGGGATGAAGTGTTGGGGCAACTGCGTATCACCACCTGAGCCACCCCGCCGGCCCCAAATTGTGCGCCAAGGCACGTCGCCGAGCCCCCATTCGCGCTAGAATAGGTCCGATAGAGTCCAGCGGAATTCGACTCGCTCTCGCAGGATCGGAGGCTTCTCGAGAATGCTGAACGAACCGCCGCGAGCCGGTGTCACGGAATCCACCAGCCGGATCGATCACCGGCGGGCGGCCGCTTCCCTGCACCTCGCGCTGGCGGCGGGCGGCATGGGTGCCTGGGAGCACGACCTGGACACCAGTGCGCTCCGCTGGTCGCGGGAAGCTTTTCGCGCGCTCGGCATCTGTACCGAGGATTACGGCGGCACCTTCGAGGGGTTCCTCGGTCTCATCCATCCCGAGGACGTGGACCGCGTCCGAAGCACCCACGCCTGCGCCGTCACCGAGTCCGCCGACTACCGGACCGAGTTCCGCGTCCTCCAGCGCGACGGTGAAGTGACCTGGCTCAACCTCGCGGCCCGAGTGCTGGCGGACTCCGACGGCCGCCCCACCCGGGTGGTCGGCATCGGGGCCGACGTCACCGAACGCCGCCGCTCGGAGGAGCATCTGCGGCAAGTACAGCGGATGGAGTCGCTCGGTCAGCTCGCCGGCGGGATGGCTCACGAGGCGAACAATCAGATGGCGGTGGTGCTCGGCTTTTCCGACTTCGTGCTCCGCCGGGGCGACATCCCCGCCGAGGTGCGCGCCGACGTCGAGCAGATCCGCCGGGCCGCGGAGCGAACCGCCGCGGTCACTCAACAGCTCCTCACGTTCAGCCGCCGGCAGGTGGTGCGGCCCGAGGTGCTCGATCTGAACGACGTGATCGCCACTTTCGAGCCGGTGCTGCGCCGCTCGCTCGGTGAGCGGTCCCGGGTAGAGCTGCGTCTCGGTGCCGAGCGGCGGGTCCGGATCGGCCGGGGCCAGCTCGAGCAGGTGCTGCTCAACCTCGTACTCAACGCGGGCGACGCGATGCCGGGCGGCGGGACGGTGACGATCGAGACCGCCGAGACCAGCTTGCCGTGCGCGCGCGAGGGCAGAAAATCCGGCATCATGATCCGCCCGGGTGAGTACGTGCTGCTCGCCATCGGCGACAGCGGCGTCGGAATGGACCGCGAAACCATGGACCGGATCTTCGAGCCGTTCTTTACCACCAAGGAAGTGGGGAAGGGCACCGGTCTCGGTCTCGCGGCGGTGTACGGCATCGTGAAGCAGGCGGAGGGCTACGTCTTTGCCCAGAGCACGCCGGGGCGCGGAACCTATCTCCGGGTGTATCTCCCCGCCGCGGAAAGCGAGCGGCCGGCGACGGCCGATCGCGGCGGCGAAACCCGCGGCACCGAGCTGGTTCTGTTGGTGGAGGACCAGGAGGAGATGCGCGGCATAGCCGCGCGCACGCTCGAGGAGGAGGGCTACGGAGTTCTCCAGGCAGGGAACGGCCAGGAGGCGCTGGATCTGCTCGGGTGTCAAAACAGCCGCGTCGCGCTCGTGGTGAGCGATCTGGCGATGCCGCAGATAGACGGCCGCACCCTGGGCGACCGGCTCCGCGAGCTGAAGCCCGGCCTGCCGGTGTTGTTCATGTCCGGCTATCCGGAGGATGACGTGAGCCGGCGCGGCTTGCTGGAGGAGGGCCGGCCGTTCATTCAGAAGCCGTTCTCGCCGCAGGATCTTGCCCGGAAGGTGCGGGAGCTGCTGGACGCGAAGCAGTAGCGAGCGCCCCGGTGCCTACC
>JACCSE010000405.1 GCA_013813145.1 Gemmatimonadales bacterium | reverse complement strand
CCAACCTGGATAAAGAGGGTCAGCGCGCGCTCCTGCACGACCTGACGCTTTCGGTGCAGTGGAGCCACGCCGCTGTGCGGAACCAGGCGGCGGGGAGCATCAACCTGCAGGGGATGGCCACCACGCTTACCATGGTCCTCGTGCTCTGGCCTCGGGCCTACGTCGTCCAGATCGGCGACAGCCGCTGCTACCACCTGCGCCCGCCCAGCCTGACGCAGGTCACTAAGGACCAGACGATGGCCCAGGAAATGATCGACCAAGGTCTGCTCCCCCCCGCGGCGGCCGAACGGTCGCCCCTGAGTCACGTGCTGTCCCAGGCAGTGGGTAACAAGGAGAGCGAGATCTGGCCCGAGATCTCGTCCCTGGACCTCGAGGCCGGCGACACGCTGCTGCTCTGCACCGACGGGCTCACCAAGCACGTCGCCGATGCCCAGATCGCCGAGTTGATGGCGAAGGCTGACTCGGCCAAAGAGGCATGCGCCTCGCTGATCGATGCAGCACTGAAGGACGGCGGCAGCGACAACGTCACGGTCCTTGTGACCCGCCTGCTCGCCTAAGCAACGCAGCTGTGATGACGCTGCCTCGCCGCCTGACCCCGGCGGGGCAGCTCTTGACGACGGCTTGACCGCCCCAGACTACCGTCCTTCCGGAAACCGCGGCGTAGGGTAGTTTAACCCCTCCTCTCCCCGAGTCGGCATATGCGCTGGCCCCGTCTGTCTTCCAGTGTCGCCCTTCTGATCATTGTCTCCGTCACCTTGGCGCTGCTTCACGCTTGTCAGGACGCGTCCAAGATGACCGAGGTGGACAGCACGGCAGCCGCCGTTACCAAGACCCTGACGATCATCGGCAGCGGGACGGGTGACGGGACCGTCAAGTCCAGCCCGGCGGGCATCAACTGCACCGTGACCGCAGGGCAAGCGGCGGCCACGGGGTGCAATGCGCAGTTCAACCGGGGCGTGACCGTCACCCTGACGGCCACCCCGAAGACCGCGCATGCATTTCGAGGCTGGTTCCGCACCTGCACGGGGACCGGTGCCTGCACCTCGGTGATGACGGTCAACCGGACCGTGGACGCCCGATTCCTCAAGGGGCCGTTCAGGATCAGCATTTCCGGCGGCGTCGGCACCGGCAGCGGGAGGGTGACTAGCCAGCCCGGTCTCACCCCGGCCATCAACTGCGCCATCACCAATGGGACCCCTGCGGGCACCGGCTGCTCCGCTAGGTACCCTGCCTACACGGCCCTGGTGCTCACCGCCACGCCGGCCGCCGGCAACACCTTCACCAGTTGGGGTCCGCCGTGCAGCGGCGCCGGCACCTGCCGGTACACCGCCATCCAGGCCCGCACAATCAACGCCGTTTTCGCGTCGGACGGGTCGAGCTCCGCGGCCCTGGTGGGCCGGTGGGGTGCGACGTTCCAGACCCCGGTCGTGGGCATTCACGTCCACCTGCTGCCGACCGGCAAGGTGCTGTTCTGGGGTGACCGCGGCGACGCCGAGCTCTGGGATCCGGCGAATCCCGGTGCCGGCTTCACCGCGCTAGGCAAGACGTATCGGATCTTCTGCAGCGGGCACACCTTCCTCCCCGATGGCCGGCTGCTGATCACCGGGGGAACGATCACGGGCACCATGGGCGACCCCAGGGCGGTGATCTTCGACCCCACCGCGGATGCCTGGAGCGCCACCGGCTCCATGGCCCAGGGCCGCTACTACCCAACGACCACCGTCCTCCCGAGCGGGGAAATCCTGGCCATCTCGGGCTCAGACGAGAGCGGTACCGTCGTTACCGTCCCGGAGATCGGAAACGGCAGCACGTGGCGACGGCTGACCAATGCCAGCCTCTCCATCCCCAGCCCGTACTACCCCGCGATGTTCGTGGCCCCGAACGGCATGGTGTTCCTGGCCGGCTTTCAGGCGACCACACGGTATCTGAGCACGACGGGCAGCGGCGAGTGGACCACCGTCGGCGACCGCATCGTGGCTGACCGCAGGCTCGGCTCCGCGGTCATGTACGCACCGGGCAAGATCCTCTACGCCGGTGGCGGCGACCCTCCGACCAATTCGGCAGAGGTGATCGATCTCAACCAAGCGGCACCAGCGTGGCGGAGCGTTCCGGGAATGCACTTCGCCCGCCGGCAGATGAACGCCACGATCCTGGCCGATGGGCAGGTACTGGTCACCAACGGCACCAGCGGTCCCGGATTCAACGACGTCACCAGCGCGGTGCGCGAGGCCGAGCTGTGGAACCCGGCGACCGAGTCGTGGAGGACCCTGGCGCCGGAGGTGGTTGGCCGGACGTACCACTCGGCGTCGCTGCTACTTCCGGACGGGCGAGTGCTCTCCAGCGGCAGCGGTGAGGGCGGGGGCGTGTCGTACGAGAACAGCCAGCTTACGGCCCAGGTGTTCAGCCCGCCCTATCTCTTCAACTCCGATGGCACCCTGGCCCAGCGGCCCGCCGTCACCTCTGCTCCGTCGACGATCTCCTACGCCGCGTCGTTCACCGTCGAGACCCCCGACGCGGGGTCGGTCACTCACGGCACCCTGATCCGGCTCTCCTCGGTCACCCATGCGTTCAACCAGAGCCAGCTCGTCTATCCGTTGACCTTCTCGGCGACCGCTGCGACGACGCTCGGTGCCGCGGGACCGACCAGCGCCAACGTGGCGCCCCCAGGGCCCTACATGCTCTTCCTGCTGAGCCCGCAGGGTGTGCCCTCGGTAGGGAGGATGGTCACGGTCGGACCGTAGCCTCGAGACCCCCGCACCGCCAGTTCTGAGCTATCCTGGGCCGGCAGAGAACCGAGAACGCGGTCTTCTCCGTAACACCCGCACCAGCTCGCTGCAACCCCTAGCAGTTCCTCCGAGACCACCTCCCGATCGCCCCGCGCTCATTGGCACGAGAGTCGCATTTCAGGCCCGACACCGAGATCGCTTCCGCATCCAGCGCCGTGCCGTCTGGCCCAGGGCCGCGCGCCGCGATCCCGCGGGCGACCGTCCCCCGATAGAACGCAAGCGATGACGCCGCTCCGAGCTGCACGTTCGTGCCGGCGCATCCGTGCGGCTGGACCTTTTCCCTTCAGAGGCCGATCCATGACGAGCAGGAACCTGGTTGGGATCGCTGGCATCTGCGCGACGCTGTGGCTCGCCGGCTGCGGCGACGACACCACGGGGATGACGGACCCCCACCTCGAAATCCAGGCCGCTACAGTGGAGACCGCGGCACTGGCCGCCGAGGTTCGGCAGCTCGCCGCCGGCAGCGGCATCAACTCGCTCCAGCGGCCGGCCCCGGTACGGCGGGAGCTTTCGCTTCTCGGTCAGGCGCTCGCATTCGACAAGGTTTTGAGCGGCAACCGCGACATCTCCTGCATGACGTGCCACCTTCCCAAGCTCGGCACCACCGACGCCCGGAGCGTAGCCGTCGGCCAGGGCGCGACCGGGCTCGGTACCGGCCGGGTGCATCCTCAGGGGAAGTTCGTCCACCGCAACGCCCCTCCGCTCTTCAATCTTCACGCGATGCCGTTGCTCACCTGGGACGGCCGGGTGTTCAGAGACGGGAAAGGGGTGGTCCGCACCCCCGGCGCGCCGCTCCTGGCGAGTCAGCGGGCGGTGCTCGAGTTCGGCACCCTGTCGGCGTTGGGGATGTTCCCGGTTCTCTCCCGCTCCGAGATGCGCGGCGACGCCGGAAACGAGCTGGCGGCCATTCCCGACAGCCTGCACCAGCGGACCTGGAAGTTCCTGATGCGGCGGCTGGGGCTGATCCCCGAGTACCGCACGATGTTCGAGAGCGCGTATCCGGGACAGAGCTTCGACAACATGAACTTCGCCCACGCCGGCAACGCGATGGGGGGCTGGATCGCCGCGGTGTTCGCCTTCAGCAACTCCCCCTGGGACCGCTTCCTGGCGGGGAACGACGACGCGCTGACCGAGGTGCAGCTCCGGGGGGCCAAGGCTTTCCTCGGCACGGCCAAGTGCGCCCAGTGCCACAGCGGGCCGTCATTCAGCGACGGAAAGTTCCACAACGTGGCCGTGGCGCAGGTGGGCCCGGGCTTCGGGAACGGGTCCGACGGGAGGGACGACTTCGGGCGCATGCGGCAGACGGGGAACCCGGCGCACCGGTACGCCTTCCGCACGCCGCCATTGCGCAACGTGGAGCTGACCGCTCCCTACGGACACGACGGGGCGATCGTGGACCTGCGCAGTTGGGTGGATCACTATAGCCAGTCGGCCACCAAGCTGCGGGCCTACGACCCAACCCAACTCGAGCCGCTGCTCCAGGGCACGCTGTTGCCGACGGCGGAAGACATCCTGCTGACTCGGGACTCGCGGCTGAGAACCCTGGTCCTTCAGCCGCAGACCGTGGACGAGATCACCGAGTTTCTGAAGTCGCTCACCGATCCCGCCGCGCGCGACCTCCGAACTGTCGTGCCGGTGCGCGTGCCGAGCGGGCTGCCGATTGACGATCTGCCCTGAACGGGTCCAAACCACGGCCAGCGTCGGAATCCTCACGGAGGGCACCACAGTATGGAGTTGGAATCAGGGCCTCTTCACGCCGCCGGGCGCCAGCGGAGGCGCCTCAGGAGGATCATCGCCCGCGCCGCCGGGACTCAGTATTACGGCGCGCAGCTCCGCCAAGCCGGGGTCGACCCCCGGCGGTTCGAGCCCCACGATCTCGGCCGGCTACCCATGTTGGACCGCGGCATCATGGCCAACCATGGATTGGACGCGTTCCTCACGGTCGACCGGGCGGGCCTGGTGAGCGTGGCCACCTCCGGATCCACCGGCACCCCCGGCCGGTTCCTTCGCTCCTGGGTGGAGGAGGCCGCCTACTCCGCCCTTTGGATGCGGGTGTACGCAGCCTACGGCTGCCGGCCGTGGGACGCGCAGGTCAACATCGCGATCACGGACAAGCCCGACCGCAAGGGACCGCTCAAGTTACTGCGCCGGGCCGGACTTCTTCCACGGATCGAGAAGCTCGGGTCCGATACGCCGGCGGCAGAGCTCCTGGCCCGGGTGCAGGCGCTCGACCCGCCGATCCTCACCGGCTATGCCGGCGCGATCGAGGCGTTGGCCGATCACGTGCTCGCCACCGGCGCCCAGGTCCGGCCGCCGCGCGCCGTGTTCTGTACCGCGATGGAAGTGACCGACCGCTGTCTCGAGCTGGCGGAGCGGGCATTCCGTGCGCCGGCGGTGGATGTGTACGTCACCAACGAATTCGGCGTGATCGCCTGGTCCTGCCCGATGCGGCGGGACGTCCTCCACCTCAACGACGATGCCCTCATCGTCGAGGTCCTCGGTGCGGACGGAACCCCGGCGCCCGCCGGCACGGTGGGCGAGCTGGTGGTGACCAGCCTCGGTCTCACCTCGATGCCCCTGATCAGGTACCGGATGGGCGACATGGCCGCACGGCTCGCCGGGACCTGCGAGTGCGGCCGCCGGCTCGGGCTGATGACGCGGGTGCAGGGGAGGACGGCGCACGTCATCCGCCGGCCGAACGGGGCGCCGATCACCACACCGCTCATCACCAGCTTGTTCGGCCGGATCGACGCTCACGAGTGGGTGCGCCGGTACCAGGTGCGGGAGGAGCCGGGGCAGCGGCTGCGGTTCCTGCTGAACGCGCGCCGGCCGCCCTCCGAGTCGCAGCGCAACGCGCTGACCCAGTCGGTGGAATCGGCACTGGGGCGAGATTTCAGGATCGCGTTCGAGTACCTGGACGAGATTCCGATGACGCCGAGCGGGAAGCTCCAGTATCTGGTACCGCTGAAGCAGTAGAGGCTACCCGCCAGATCCAGCTCCTCCAGAAACCCGCTTCGAGAACGTCCGGCGAAGCGGCACCGTGAGCGGACCCCGCCGCGCCGCGCCCAACTTTCCGAGAGCATCACCCGTAGTGCTCGGGTGTCGCAATTCGGCCCCTGGTTGTCGCAAAAGGGGCCTTGACCCGCCTTCTTGCCGCTTGAACCGTTGAGGCATTCCGGTGGCTGGCGGCGCCGGCCTCCCTGCCTTCTCCTGTGAGGTACCATCATGCATACGCCAGAGCGAGTCCCCATCCGGCTGGCGGCCTTTACCTTCGACCCCCTGAGGGAAGAGCCCGATCTGCCCGAGCAGTCCCGCGTCGAGAAGGCACCCGATGACCCTGCCCACTACATCATCCAGTTCAGGAAGTCGCTCACGCGCGAGGAGCGGGCCCGGGTGCAGGGGCGGTACCGTTTGACACTGACGGACTACATTCCCGAGCTGGCGTACCTCGAGCGTCTGAGCCCTCAAACTCTGGACGCCCTCACCAAGGATCCCCTCTTCCGCGCCGCGGTACCCTTCCGGCCGGCCTTCAAGATCTCGGCCGATATCGGCACGCTCCCCTCGCGCGCGGAGGCGCGGCGCGACGTGGGCGGGCTGCTGCTGAATGCCACCCTGTTCCCGGACGCGGATCCGCGTCTGGTAGCCGCCATGCTCACGGAGCGCGGCGCCACCGGCGTCCGGGTGCTCGACAACCGGGGCCTCGGCGGCCCTGCCCAGGTGCGGCTCACCCTTGGGTCCGCGGACTTGCTGCCCCGGGTCGCCGAAGTCGGTGACGTGCGCTGGATCGAAGAGGTGCCCGAGCGGAAGGAGGACAACGTCAACACCGCGGGGACTCTGCAATCCGGTACGCCCGGCACTCAAGGCATCTGGGCGCAGGGGCTGCACGGCGAGGGTCAGATCATCGGCATGATCGACTCGGCGCCGCTCGACATCGCCCACTGCTTCTTCAACGACCCGGCCAACACCCCCGGTCCTGCCCACCGCAAGGTGCTCGCGATCCGCAACACCTCGGGCACCGCGGCCGGAGGCCACGCCACCTTCGTAGCCGGCTGCGCCGCCGGTGACGACATCGGCAATCCCGGCGCGCACAACCGCCGGGGCGGCGCTTGGGCGGCACGGTTGGTCTCGGGGAACACGGCCGACCTGGGGGCCGCGACAGTGCTGGAGGAGCTGAGCGCCGCCGCGGCCGCAGGAGCCTTCATCCACACGAACTCCTGGCACGACGACACCGCCGGCAGCGGCAACCCGGCTACTTACAACCAGACCGCGTCGGACGTGGATACGTTCACTTGGAATAACGAAGATCACCTCGTGCTGGGCTCGGCGGGAAACACCGGAGAAGAACAGGGGCCGCCCGGCACCGCCAAGAACGCGATCTGCGTGGCCGCTTCCCAGGCCGATCCCAACGAGATGAACCTGGGCGACGGGAACGCGGGCCCGACCGCCGACGGCCGCCGCAAACCGGACCTGGTCGCCCCAGGCTGCGGCATCCAATCAGCCACGGTGTCCACGGCCTGCGGCACCGGCCCCCGCGCCGCCTGCGCTACGAGCTACGCCACCCCTCATGCGGCGGCGGCCGCGGCGCTGGTACGGCAGTATTTCACCGAGGGCTACTATCCGACCGGCACACCGCAGCCTCACCACGGCTTCACGCCATCCGGGGCGTTGCTGAAGACGATGCTCATCAACGCCACGATCGACATGACCGGCGTGGCCGGCTACCCCGGCACGGGGGAGGGATGGGGCCTGATTCAGCTCCAGAACGCCCTCTCCTTCCCCGGCAGCGCGCGCGACCTCCGGGTGTGGGACGCCCGCAATCTGGAAGGCCTGTTCACCGGCGACGTCCGTACCCACCACGTGGACGTGGCCGCCAACACCCAGGCACTGAGGGTCACCCTCGTCTGGACCGAGCCGCCCGCATCGGCCGGCAACGCCAACCCGGTGGTGAACGATCTCGATCTCGAGGTCGTGTCGCCCGATGGCACCCAGACCTTTCGCGGCAACGTGTTCGCTGGCGGCGTCTCCACCACAGGCGGAGCGGCGGACAATCTGAACAACGTGGAGATGGTGCTGGTGAACACGCCCGCCCCCGGCGATTGGACGGTTCGGGTGACCGGAACACAGGTCAACGTGGGGAACCCGGGTCAGGGCTATGCCCTGACCGTCACCGGCGCTCTGACGGACGCGCCGGTTTCCGTCGGGGTGCAGGACACCCTGGTGGTACGCGTCAAGTTCGCCGACGTGGCCTTCGATCCCTCTTTCCCCAACCTGCAGAACCGCATGATTGAGGCGGCGGATTACGTCGACCGGGTGAGCTACGGGCAGACCACCGTGGTCCCCGCCTTCCGCGGGCCGCTCACCCTCGACCACAACAAGGACTATTACTACCACCCCGAGCGCAACCTGCTCATCGAGCTGACGGAAGAGGTGGTGGCCAAGCTGGTGACTGTCGAGCCCAATCTGTTCACTACTTTCGAGCGCATGATCATCGTCACCAACGATGTCGATTTCACCGGGGACTGGGCCACCACCGGACCCTGGCCCTACCAGTTGCCGGCAGGCTTCACCCGGCCGATTTCAGTATCGATCCAATCCTACGCGAATCCGGTTGCACGCATCACTCACGGGCTGTTGCACCAGTTCGGGCTCGTGGACCTGTACGCGCATGAGGGGGTGAGCTTCCCTCGGCCCTACGTGGACGAGTGGGACAACATGGCCGGGTTGTACAACAACGTCCATCCACTGGTATGGTCGAAGGAGCGTGCCGGCTGGTTGACCGCTCACGGGGATACCATCCAGTACATCCCGCGCCCGGCGCCGGGCGCCAGCTACGCCGGGCTCAACCCTATCCCGCTGTTTCGCAATACCTCCGCGGTAGCGAACCGCAAGGCCATCGCCATCGGCCTCAGTCAAAGCGCGGCCACGCTGACCGCCGAGAATGCGTTCTACTTCGTCGAAGCGCGGAACAACGCGGCCAACTACGACAGTGGCCTGCCCGGGAGCGGCGTCCTGATCTACTACGTAAACGAGCTGATCCCCCAGGGTGAAGGACCGGTGATCCTGCGTGACAGGAACCTGATGACCCCAGGGCTGAACGATGCCTTCTTCACCGTGGGCGACGTGGTGACCATTCCGGGCACCGGCATCACCATCACGGTGCAGGCAGGCACGCCCGACGGAGCCCCCTTCAACATCCGCGTGGACTATACCGCACCGGTCACCGACTACAACGTTTTCATCACCCGCGGCGAGACGATCGGCGGCCGGTTCTACTCCTGGTTCAGCCCCGACATATGGATCGATTCGCCCAAGAACGGCTTCAACCTGGGAGGAGGGCCACCGCCCCACGACCAGCGGGAGCACCCCGTCGCAGGACTGATGAACCGGATCTATGCCCGGGTTCACAATGCCGGCCCCGCCACCGCCTTCGACTTCGACGTGCGATTCCGCATCTCCGAGCCGTATCACACGGTGGGTGGTGAGGCGGACTTCGACACATTCGTCGGGATAAAGCACATTCCCAGTCTCGCCCCGGGGCAGACCGATGTCTTCGTGGAGTGGACGCCCGAGACCGGGGGCGTGCCGCACGTCTGCGTGAAGGTAGACCTGATCAACTTGGTGGGCACCGACACCAACGAGCACGACAACTGGGCGCAGGAAAACCTCGACGTAGTCGCCAGCGTCACGTCCAGCCCATTCCCTCCGGTGACGTCCAGCTACAATCTGACCAATCCGTATGCCCAGGCGGCGCTCTTCTACTTCCGCGCCGAGGGCGCGCCGGACGGCTGGACGGTGGATCTGGTACCCCGCAAAGTCCGACTGAATCCGGGTGAGCGTATGACCGGAACGGCGACCATTACCCCGCCGGAAGGAGCTGAGGTCTGCACCAGCGAGCGGATCGAGATCACGAGCTGGACTCCGCGGGGCGATACGCTCATCAACCTGGGCGGAGCCGTCGTGCAGATAGATCTGCGCCGGCCCACGGCCGTCAAGCTGGAGGCCGACGTCGGGCGCTGCGGGGATCAGGACTGGGAGATCCTGCTGCGAGAAGCGAAGAAGCAGGGCGCCAGGCTCGATCCCGACGTGGTGCGTAAGCGCTGCGGGCGCCTCGTGGTGCACGGTTGCCTGGTGCCGCCCCAAGCGGGGGTGGAAATCATACTGAAGTATGTCGACCCGCTGGGCAAGGTCACCTATCGCACCGTCAAGACCGATGAAAACGGCTGTTTCGAGGACCTCTTCGTCAGCGTCACCGGCGGAACTTGGCAGGTGAGTGCCGAATATCCCGGCGGCAAGTGCGAGGCCCCCCACGTGGAAGGCCCGATCACCGTATGCTGGTGCCGCCAGTAGGCTTGCCATACCACCTTGCGCCGGGAAGGCCCGGTTGTCGATTTTGGACCCCGCCAAACGACTATCTGGTGTCCATGGCCGCGGCGCGAAGCTTGCCCGCGAGCATCTTCCGATAGCTTGGAAGGAGGAAGCGATGAGCGGGGTACGGGTACTGATCGGTACGCGCAAGGGTGCGTTCGTCCTGACGTCGGACGGAAAGCGGGACCGCTGGAACGTCAGCGGGCCCCACTTCGCGGGCTGGGAGATCTACCACCTCAAAGGCTCGCCCGCCGAGCCGAACCGGATGTATGCATCGCAGTCGAGCGGCTGGTTCGGGCAGATGATCCAGTGCTCTTCCGATGGTGGAAAGACGTGGGAGCCCGTGGGCAACGAGTTCGCCTACGACGGAGTTCCAGGCACCCACCAGTGGTACGACGGCACCCAGCACCCCTGGCAATTCGCGCGGGTCTGGCACCTGGAGCCGTCGCTGACCGATCCGGATACGGTCTACGCCGGGGTGGAAGACGCCGCCCTCTTCCGCACCATTGACGCGGGCCGGACGTGGCAGGAGTTGTCCGGGCTCAGGCGCCACGCCTCGGGACCTTCCTGGCAGCCTGGCGCCGGAGGGATGTGCCTGCACACGGTTCTGCTCGATCCCTCGAACCCCGATCGAATCTTCATCGCCATCTCCGCCGCGGGTGCATTCCGGAGCGATGACGCCGGTACGACCTGGCGGCCGATCAATCGCGGTCTCAAGTCCGAAGGGATCCCCAACCCGAGCGCCGAGGTGGGCCACTGCGTCCACCGGATCGCGATGCACCCGTCGAGGCCCGGCGTGCTGTTCATGCAGAAGCATTGGGACGTCATGCGCAGCGACGACGCCGGCGAGTCGTGGCAGGAGGTCAGCGGCAACCTGCCCAGCGACTTCGGGTTCCCCATCGACGTGCACGCGCACGAGCCCGAGACCATCTACGTCGTCCCGATCAAGAGCGACTCCGAGCACTTCCCGCCCGACGGAAAGCTCCGGGTCTATCGCAGCCGCACCGGCGGGAACGAGTGGGAAGCGCTTACCAAGGGCCTGCCGCAGAGCGACTGCTACGTCAACGTGCTGCGCGACGCGATGGCCATCGACTCGCTCGATTCGTGCGGCGTATACTTCGGCACCACCGGCGGGCAGGTGTACGCATCGCGCGACGCCGGCGACAGCTGGGCGCCGATCGTCCGCGATCTTCCCTCGGTCCTGTCGGTCGAAGTCCAGACGCTGCCATGATCCGGGTGGTGCTGCCGGCGCATCTGCGGACGCTGGCGCGCGTCGGCGAAGAGGTGGAACTCGAGCTCGAGGGCCCGGCGACGCTGCGCTCGGTCCTCGACGCGCTGGAGGGCGGCTACCCCGTGCTGCGCGGGACAATCCGCGACCACGTCACCGGGCAGCGCCGGCCCTTCCTGAGATTCTTCGCCTGCGAGCAGGATCTTACCCACGATCCGCCGGATGATCCGCTTCCCGGGGCGGTCGCGACCGGGGCAGAGCCCTTCCTGGTCGTGGGCGCAATGGCCGGCGGGTAACCGGCCGCAACCCGAGGCAAACCATGAAATACATGCTGCTGATCTACGGCGACGAGCAGGCTTGGAACGACCTGACGCGGGAGGAGTGCTACCAGGAGTCCGCCGGGCTGGCGCGCGAGCTCAAGTCGGCCGGGCAGTATCTCGACGCGTCCCCCCTGCATCCGGTCTCGACCGCGACCAGCGTCCGGGTGCGCGAGGGGAAACGGCTCATCACCGACGGGCCGTTCGCGGAGACCCGAGAGCAGTTGGGCGGGTACTACCTGGTCGACGCCACAAACCTCGACGAGGCGGTGGCCATCGCCGAGCGGATTCCGGCCGCCCGCCTGGGGAC
>JACCSE010000395.1 GCA_013813145.1 Gemmatimonadales bacterium | reverse complement strand
GCGGAGGGCCGGACGGTGGGATGGCCGCTGGAGGAGGCTCGACAGAAGCTCGGCGCGTATGCTGACGCGCTGGCGTTGGATCAGCAGGCGTCAGGGGTCGCCGCACCGAGCGCGGCGGCCGCCCGGAGAATGCGCCTCACCCGATCACCGCGCTCCCTGACAGCCGGCCATCTGGAGCTGCTGCATGGTATCCGCGATGGCCATCAGCTTCCCGGTGTTCCCCGCCTGTTGGGCCGCCTCGGCCCGTTCGCCGAGCGCGCGGAGCTCATTCTCGTGCTTGGCGGCATTCCGTGTCACGCACTCGCCCATGGCCGACGCTCCCGAGGTGCCGTGGCCGCGGGCTGGGCGGCCGGAGCCGGCGGTGCCGGCTCGGCCTTGGCAGTGGCCGGGGGGGGGCGGGTCCTGGATGCCGAGCAGCGGCTTGAGCTCGCCGGCGCGCGCCGACACGGCTTTCGTCTCGGAGGCCGACAGATCGCCCGGCGGTGTGCCGCCCCGGAGCACCGCCTCGGCGCGCTCGCGCACCTGGGCCAGTTCGCTCCGCGTAAAGCCCGAGGCCTTCATCGCCTGCCGCTCGGCCCGGCTGTCGATCTCGCGCTGGGCCGCGTAGTAGTCGCCCGGCTGCTGCGGCTCCTTGACGATGCAGCTCGGGTCCTGCATGGCCATCGCGGAGTCGTTGTATGCCATCGCGACCCTGCTGTCGCCGCGGCCCTGCGCCTCGACCATCTCGTTGATGAGCGCGTTGTACTCGTCCATCATCTTCTCGTCCGCCGCCATCCGGTTGGCGAACGTCTGCTGCCCCTGCTGGCACTTCGACTTGGCCGTCTCGTAGGTGGCGACGGCCCGGGAGTGCCGGTCATACGGGGTGTCTTCCTTGGCGGCTACCTGCCGCTCGGCCTCGCCGGCCTCCAGCCCGGCGACGAGCCGCTCGACCATGTCCGCGGTGAGTACGATCGTGCCGGCGTCGCCCCCGAGCTGCGCCGAAACCGGCGTCGCGCTCGCCAGCGCGACCAGCGCGACCACCGCCGCCCGGGCGGTGGCGGCGAGCCGCCCATGTCCATTCCGCATGATGTCTTCCAGAGGATGTCGAGCGTCCGGCCGACCGGCCGGGCTACCTTCGTGTGACGCGGGGAGCGAACCCCGGTTCTCAGGTGGGGAAGAATATCGGGCGAGGGTGCCGCGCCCGCCAGGGAGGTCGGGGGCCGACTACTCTCCCCGCAACGCGATCGCGGGATCGACCCGTGCCGCCCGCAGTGCCGGGACGGCGCAGGCGATCGCCGCCACGCCGGCCAGCAGTCCGATCACCCCGAGGTAAGTGGCCGGGTCGAGCCGCGACACCCCGTACAGCATCGCGGCGATTGCCCGGGTAGCGCCGGCCGCTCCGGCCACCCCGACCGCCACGCCGAGCGCGGCCAGCGCCATTCCCTGGCGAACCACCAGCGCCAGGATGGTCCCGCGGGAGGCCCCGAGGGCCGCGCGCACCCCGATCTCCCGGGTGCGCTCCGCGACGGTCCCGGCGAGCACGCCGTAGATCCCGGCCGCCGCGAGCACCAGGGCCACCAGCCCGAACGCCTGGAACACGGTCAGCGCGAAGCGCCGCTCCGCCTCCGAAGCGGCGAGCAGGTCCTCCATGGTGGCGACGCGGACGATCGCCTGGCCCTTGTCCACCGACCAGACCGCCCGCTGGATGGCGGGAACCAGGGCGGCCGGATCGCCCCGCCCGCGGACCACCAGGGACATGCTGGCATCCGGGAAGTGCCACTGCTCCCCGGTGGTGTATACCGCGTCGGGCTCGTTCAGCGCGAGCGACACCTGCTTCACGTCACCGACTACGCCCACGATCGTGTACGGCTCACCGTCCTCCGGACCGATGCGCAGGCGCCGGCCGATCGGATCGAGCCCCGGAAGGCGGCGCTTCGCCACCGACTCGCTGATCAGCGCCGCGCGGGGCGCGCCCGCCCGGTCCTGTTCGCCGAGCCGGCGCCCACGACGGAGCGGGACGCGCATGGTCTCGACGTAGCCCGGGCTCACGGCATAGCGAAACGTGCCCCGGACCTGGCCGGGGTCGTCCGGAGGAGCCGGATCGAAGTGGACGCCGTACAGGTCCAAGTCGCCGCTGAGCGGCAACTGGCTGGTGAGGGCCGCCTGGGTGACCCCGGGTACCCCGCGGACGGCCTCGAGCGCCTCGGCGAAGAAGCGGAGCCTGCTGCTGTCGTCGGCGAAGCGCTCCCCCGACGTCTGCACCTGCATGGTGAGCAGGCCCGCGGGGTCGAAGCCGGCCTCGACCTCGAACAGCCGTTGCAGGCTCCGGAGCAGCAGGCCCGAGCTCACCAGCAGCACCAGGGCGAGCGCCACCTCCGCGACGACCAGGGCACCTCGGGCGTTCCCGCGAGCTCCGGTGGTGCGGCGGGAGCCGTGCTCGATGCTGCCCTGCGGATCGCCCCGCGCCGCCTGGAGCGCCGGGGTCAACCCGAAGGCCAGGCCGATCAGCGTGGTGATTCCCAGTCCGAAGGCGAACGCGAAGCCGTCGACCTCGATGGCGGCCGCGCGCGGCAGCCCCGGCGGGCTGAGCGCCAGGAGCGCCCGCACCCCGAGCAGAGCCACCACCATACCGGCCGCGCCGCCTATCGCTGCCAGCAGCAGGCTCTCCGTCAGCAATTGCCGGATCAGCCGGCCGTGCCCGGCCCCGAGCGCCGCGCGCAGCGCGAACTCAGCGCGCCGGCGTACGCCCCGCGCGAGAAGCAGGTTGGTAACGTTGACGCAGGCGATCGCGAGGACCAGCAGCACCGCACCGAGGATGGCGAGCAGCGCCGGTTTCACGCCCTCGGTGAGGTCGTTCTGGAGCGGGCTCACCCGGAACCCATTCTTGAGCGCGGCCCAGGCTGCCCGGGGAAACTCCGGCACCGGCGAGCGGGCGATCAGGTCCAGCTCCTGGCGCGCCTGATCCGTGCCGACCCCGGCCCGCACCCGGCCGACCATTCGCAGGTGGTGCCCCCACGCGCCTCCCTGCGACATGTCGTATGCCAGCGGGGCCCAGAGATCGGCCGACGGTGCCAGCGCGTTCTCGAAACCCGGCGGCATCACACCGACGACCACATGGGACTGGCCGTCGAGCGCGATCGGCCGCCCCACGATCGACCGGTCGCCCCCGAAGCGGCGGCGCCAGAGGGCGTCGCTGAGGATGACCACGCTCGGGCCGCCGGGCCGGTCGTCGGCGGCCTGAAAGTCCTGCCCGAGCGCCGGCGGCACGCCGAGCACCTTGAGGTAGCTCGCGCTCACCCGCTGCCCTTCCAGCCGCTCGGGTTCGGCCGCACCCAGGATGGTCGGCTGCCACGATTTCATGACCGCGAGGGCGGCGAGCGAGCGAGTCCGCGCCGCCAGCTCCTGGTGGGTGCCGAACGTGGCCTCCAGGCGGGAGCCGTCCGGCCCGATGTCCCAGATCATCAGGATCCGGCCGGCGTGCGGGTAGGGCAGGGGCTGGAACAGGATCGGGTTGACGGCGCTGAAGATCGCCGTGGTCGCCCCGATCCCGACGGCGAGAGTCAGCACCGCGACTGCCGTGACCCCCGGCTCGGCCCGAAGCCGGCGCGCGGCGTAGCGCAGATCGGCGAGGAGCCCCTCGACCGTGTTCTCCCAGCCATACCCCCGCACCGCCTCCCGGACTCCCGTCTCGCTGCCCAGCTCCAGCCGGGCGGCGCGGAGCGCTGCTTCAGGGGATAGTCCCTGGGCCTGATGCGCCGCGGCGGCCTGCTCGAGATAGTGCTGCACCTCATCCGCCAGATCCCGATCGGCGGCGGATCGATGCGTGAGTGCGCGGAGGCCGCGGGCGAGCCGGCGCCACAACGACACCCCGATCACCCCTCGGCCTTGAGCAGGCGGGCGACGGCGGAGACCCGCCGGGTCCAGTCCGCGGTCTCCACCTCGAGCTGTTTTCGGCCGGCACGAGTGAGACCGTAGAACTTGGCGCGCCGTGAGTTCTCGGTCTGGCGCCATTCGGCGTCGAGCCAGCCGGCCCGCTCGAGGCGCTTGAGCGCGGTGAGCAGCGAACCGGGGTTGACCTTGAAGACGCCGCGGGAGATCTGCTCGATGCGGCGGGCGGTGCCGTAGCCGTGCATGGGCTGCAGGCTGAGGGACTTGAGGATCAGCAGGTCCAGGGTACCCTGAATGACATCGGTGTTGGTCTGGTTCACGGCGGCTCCGGCTGGGAGGCGAGGGTCGAGCATAGCCAGGCACATCTTGATTGTCAAGATGTGAACGTCAAAGGCGGGCGAGGCAGGCGATTCGAGTTCGCGTGAGGGACGTGCACAGCAACCTACGGGTCAGGGGGGCGGATCGGTGATCCGCCAGGCGGCGGCGGCCGCTTGCCCCGCCGGGCGTCGGCCGATATAGTCGCTTCATCCGCCCTCCAGCCCGGCGCATCCCGTTCAGTCGCGGAGCACTCCTGAATTCGCAGATGAATGGGTTCGTGCAGGTGCGCGGCGCCCGCGTGCACAACCTCAAGAACATCGACGTCCGGATCCCGCGGGATGCGCTGGTGGCGTTCACCGGCGTGTCCGGCTCGGGCAAGTCGTCGCTGGCCTTCGGGACGCTGTACGCGGAAGCGCAGCGGCGCTACCTGGAGTCGGTGGCCCCGTACGCTCGGCGCCTGTTCCATCAGATGAGCGTGCCGGAGGTCGATGGGATCGACGGCCTGCCCCCGGC
>JACCSE010000386.1 GCA_013813145.1 Gemmatimonadales bacterium | reverse complement strand
CTCGAACCGCTCCGCCAGCCAGTCGCCCTCGTGCATCGGTCACACTCCTCGGTCGCCTTCCGTCATAGCAGTGACGAACCCAGCCCGGCCGATGTGACCGGGTACGGAGGCTCGGCATCCCGATCAGAGGAGAGCAACCATGCAAGCCCGTATCAGAAACCCGGCCATGATCTTCCCCGAAGCCATGCAGGCCTTGCAGGCCCTGCACGCGTCCGCGGAACAGGGCGGCGTGCCCTCGGCGACGCTCGGCCTGGTTCACCTGCGCGCGAGCCAGATCAATGGCTGTAGTGTCTGCCTCGACATGCACCCTCGCATCCTGAAGAAGGCAGGCGAAACCGACGAGCGTCTCTTCGCCCTGGCGGGCTGGCGGGACGCGCCCTACTTCACCGACGCCGAGCGTGCCGCGCTGGCGCTTACCGAAGCCGCCACCCGGCTCAGCGACCGGGCCGATCCGGTGCCCGACGAGATCTGGGAGGACGCTACCCGGCACTACGACGAGCCGGCGCTTGCCGGCTTGGTACTGTCGATCGCCCTGATCAACGTGTGGAACCGCCTCAACGTCGCTACCAGGCAGGTGGCAGGCCAGTGGCGCCCCGACTGAGCGGGCGACGCCTTCAGGCTCCTACCTTCCAGGCCGATGTAGAGAACCCGCCCCCGGCTCCGACTTCTCTGCACCAGCGCCGACAACGGCGCCCAACCCGAGAGGAGAACGAACCATGAGGTACATGCTGATGATGCACGCACCCCGCGGGACGGGTGACTACCAGATCAGCGATTGGTCGCCCGAAGACTTCAAGGCCCACATCGCCTTCATGCATCGCTTCAACAAGGAGCTCACCGAGGCCGGCGAGCTGGTGGGCGCCGAGGGATTGTCTACCCCTGGCGAGGCGAAGCTGGTGCGCGCGGGAAAGAACGGCCAACCGGTAACGGACGGACCGTTCCCCGAGGCGAAGGAGTTCCTCGCCGGCTACTGGATCGTCGAGGTTGACCGGGCGGAACGCGCGTACGACCTCGCGGCCAAGGCCTCGGCGGCACCGGGACCCGGCGGTGCCCCGTTGAACATGGCGATCGAGGTACGTCAGGTCATGAGCGGTCCTCCCAAGGACGCGTGACGACGCAGTCCCTCGACTCCACCGCCGTACACCTGTTGCGCGAGCTTGCGCCGCAGGTGCTCGGCGTCGTGGCGCGTCGATATGGAGATTTCGCCGCCGCCGAGGACGCGGTGCAGGAGGCGCTGATCGCGGCGGCGATGCAGTGGCCGGTGGCGGGCGTTCCCAGCAGCCCGCGCGGCTGGCTCTATCAGGTCGCCGTTCGACGCATGACCGATCACCTGCGCAGCGAGATGGCGCGGCGGCGGCGCGAGGACGCCATCGCGAGCCAAGCGGCGGCCGCCGAGCCGTTCGTGCCGCCGCCCGACGCGGAGCTCGGGATGGAGCGGGACGACACGCTGGTCCTGCTCTTCATGTGCTGTCATCCCGCGCTGACGCCACCGTCGGCCATCGCGCTCACGCTCCGCGCCGTGGGCGGGCTGACGACCGCGGAGATCGCCAACGCGTTCCTGGTCTCGGAGGCGACGATGGCGCAGCGGATCAGCCGGGCCAAGCAGAGCATCAAGGCGTCCCAGGTTCCGTTCAGCATGCCCACCGCGGCCGAGCGGTCCGAGCGGCTGAGCGCCGTGCTCCACGTGCTGTACCTGATCTTCAGCGAGGGATACGCGAGCAGCGTCGGCCCGGCTCTGCAGCGCACCGATCTATCCAACGAGGCGATACGGTTGACCCGTGCCGTTCGCGGTCTGCTCCCGAACGATGGCGAAGTCGCCGGGCTGCTCGCCCTCATGCTCCTTACCGATGCCCGCCGCGCCGCACGGACCGGAGCGAACGGTGAGCTGATTCCGCTCGACGAACAGGATCGAACGCTCTGGGATCAGAGACTGATCGCCGAAGGGACAGCGCTGGTCTCGGATGCACTCTCCAGGGGATCGATCGGCTCGTATCAGCTACAGGCCGCGATCGCGGCCGTGCACGATGAAGCTGGGCGGGCCGAGAGCACGGACTGGCCGCAGATCTTCGCGTTGTACGGTTTGCTCAAGCAGACGTCCGACAACCCGATGGTGGCGCTCAATCATGCGATCGCCGCCGCCATGGTGGATGGCCCGTCGGCGGGGCTCGAGCTGTTGAAGCCGCTCGACACCGATGCCCGAATGGCTGGGCATTACCGCCTCGATGCCGTCCGCGCGCATCTGCTCGAGATGGCCGGTGACCATGGGCGCGCTATCGTGCACTATCGAGCAGCGGCAGAACGGACAACGAGTATTCCGGAGCGGAACTATCTTACGACCAAGGCCGCTCGACTCGCGGCAAAGGAGCCGGCTGTGGCGCTCGAGAGTGCACGTTCTGCCCTGCCTGTGCAGGACCGATGAGACAGCGCTGTCCGAATTGCGGTGGCGAGCTGGTGAGGCGGCCTCGGCGGGATGCACCATGACACCCCACCCGGTTTCCCTGATCTCATCCGCTGGTCTGGCCGCCCGCAGCCTCCTCTGGACCGTTCTTCTCCCTGGTCTGGTTGCCGGCTACCTCCCCTGGCGCTACTTCGGCCTCCGATCCGTAGCGCTGGACCTCCACCGGCCCTCTCATTTCTTAGGGCTGCTCGGAATTGCAGTCGGGACGGCGCTCCTGACCACGTGCATCCTGGAGTTCGCCCGCACGGGTCGCGGGACGCTTTCCCCCGTCGACCCTCCGCGCACCTTGGTAGTCCGCGGACCCTACCGCTACGTCCGGAACCCGATGTACGTCGGCGTCACCCTGATCGTGCTCGGTGAGGTCCTGCTCACCTGGTCGCGCGGTCTCTTCGCCTACTGGGCGCTGTGGTTCGGGGTGGTCAACCTGTTCGTTCGAGGCTACGAGGAACCCGCGCTGCGACGACAGTTTGGGCCCTCTTACGAACGCTACGCCGCGGCGGTTGACCGGTGGCTTCCTCGCCTGCGGCCCTGGCGAAGGACCTGACCGCGAGCCGAGGCGTGCGCATCAGCCCCGAGCGGCTCCCGCCGGCTTCCCGCCGCCCGCGCGGAACTCCTGCGGGCGCTCCGCCTTCGCCTCCCTCAACCCCTGCCGCACACCGTCCGCATCCAGATCCCGCGTGTACACCGGCGTCCCGGGCTGCTGCCGCCAGGACTCGTCCAAGCTCCCCGCGTCAACCCCGTCGAACCCAAGCTCGTCAATCAGCCCGATGACGACCTCCTTCGCCCGCCGATCGTCCCCCGCGACCGGCAACGCGATCCGGCCGGGAGCGCCCCGCGGCTTACCCCGCTCCAGCAGGTGCCGCGCATAGATGTTGTTGAACGCCTTCACCACCGGCCGGCCGAGTTGGCCGGACACCCACCGGCTCTCGGCGGTGCCGTGCTCGATCGCGTCGATCCGGCCGTCCCGCTGCGGATAGTAGTTGCCGGTGTCCACCACGACCACGTCGTCAGGCACCCCGTCGAACAGGCCGGCTGGAAGGCGTGGGATGTTCTTCTCCGGGATGGTCACGATGACCAGCTCTCCGGCGCGGGCGGCCTCCTGGACCGTCGCCGCCTTCGCGCCGGTCTCCTTCGCCAGTGCCGTCAGGCTCTCGGGGCCGCGCGAGTTGGCGATGGACACGTCGTGTCCCAGCGCGGTGAGTCGTCGCGCCAGGGTGCCGCCGATGTGGCCCGCGCCGATGATGCCGATTTTCATGTCTCCTGCCCTCCTTATCGATCGATGAATGCCATCATGCGCTCGTTGTACCTCGGACCCGCCACCGCTTCTGGCGGAAGCGCCCGGTCCAGCTCCTCGACGTCGGCGCCGTCGAGCGCGAGCGACGCCCCGCCGACGTTCTCCTCCAGGTAGTGGCGCCGCTTGGTGCCCGGGATGGGCACGATGTCGTTACCCTTGTGGAGCAGCCACGCGAGCGCCACCTGCGCCGGCGTCGCGGTCTTCCTCCACGCCAGCTGCTGGACAACGGACGCCGCCCGCATGTTAGCGTCGAAGTTGGCGCCCTGGAATCGGGGATCCCCCCGTCGGTAATCGCCCTCCGGATAGTCCTCGGCTCGCTTCGCGGTCCCGGTCAGGAAGCCCCGGCCGAGCGGGCTGAACGCCACCAGGCCGATCCCGAGCTCCCGCAGGACCGGAATGATGTCCCGCTCCAGGTTCCTCTCCCAGAGGCTGTACTCGCTCTGCAGCGCGGAGATTGGATGAACGGCGTGGGCTCGGCGGATCGTCGCCTCGCCCGCCTCCGAGAGGCCGAGGAACCGCACCTTCCCCTCTCGAACGAGGTCGGCCATGGCGCCGACCACGTCCTCGATCGGGACGGCGGGGTCCACGCGGTGCTGGTAAAGGAGATCGATGCGATCGGTATCGAGCCGGCGGAGTGAGGCCTCGGTGACCTCGCGGATGTGCTCGGGGCGGCTGTCGGTGCCGACGGTCTGAGTGCCGTCGAAGTGGAAGCCGAACTTGGTGGCGAGGATGACCCGGTCACGCCGGCCCGCCAGGGCCCGGCCCAGCAGGGCTTCGTTGGTGAAGGGGCCGTAGGCCTCGGCGGTGTCGAGGAAGATGATGCCGAGCTCGAAGGCGCGGTGGAGCGTGGCGATGGACTCCAGATCGTCGGGCACTCCGTAGGACTGGCTCATTCCCATGCAGCCGAGGCCGAGGGCGGAGACCTCGAGTCCCTGGCGTCCGAGCTTGCGGGTGGGGACCATTCGACATCCTTTCGTTAAAACACAGAACCGGCGCGAGCGCGGGCCGGGCGCCCCGGTCTCCTCCCGAGGGATGGCCCCGCCGCCGTCCAGACTCCATATTGGCACGCATCCATCTCCACCGCCGTGCTCTACGCGCCCCCGGTGCACCTCAGGCCGGGTGCACATGTTCAGCCTTTCCCCAACCTCCGGAGGAACGATGCGCTCCGCTCCCGGCCTGGTGGTCGCCTCCCTGCTTCTGGTCGGTCTGAGCTCTGGTGCCGGCGCCCAGCAAGCGCGGCCGTACTCGGAGGGACCCGTCGTCAACGTGAGCTACATCCGGATCAAGCCGGGCATGTTCGACAAGTACATGACCTATCTGGATACCGAGTACAAGCGGAACATGGAGGCTCAGAAGAAGGCGGGCATCATCCTGGACTACGCGGTGTTTAGCTCACCCCAGACCCAGGAAGACGACTGGAACATGGTCCTGACCGTCACCTATAAGAACATGGCCGCCCTCGACAGCCTTCGTGACAAGGCCGAGCCGATCAGCGTGCGGACTTTGAAGGCAACACCGGAACAGCTGGCGCAGGCGAACGTCGAACGAGGAGCCATGCGCGACCTCGTGGGCAATCGGCTCCTCCGGCAGTTGATGCTGAAGTAAGCGGCGCTCGACACGCGATCAGCGTCAGTGGTGGCTCGGGCCATGCGGCCTGGTGCGGGTTCCGCCGGGCCGCAAGCAAATGGGGGTCCCGGCCCGGCTCACTAGGGCGAGGGTCATGGACTTTCGGCCACTCATTCGAGGACCCGGGCCAGATACGGGGCCGTGCGACTCGCCGACGTCCCTGCCACCTCCCCCGGCGTCCCCGACGCCACCACCCGTCCCCCCTCCTCCCCCGCTCCCGGCCCCACGTCGATCACCCAATCGCTCCGCCCGACGACCCGCATGTCGTGCTCCACTACGATCACCGTGTTCCCCGCCTCCACCAGCCCGTCGAGCTGGGTCACCAGCTTCTCGACGTCCGCCGCGTGCAGGCCCGTCGTCGGCTCGTCCAGGATGTAGAGCGTGTCGCCCCGCGCGGCCCGCTGAAGTTCGGTCGCGAGCTTGATCCGCTGCGCCTCGCCGCCCGAAAGCTCGGTCGCCGGCTGGCCGAGCCGAAGATAGCCCACGCCGACGTTCCGGAGCACGTCCAGCGACCGGCGCACGTGCAGTTCGTCGGCGAAGAACTCCCAGGCCGCGTCCACCGTCATTCCCAGCACCTCGGCGACGTTCCTCTCGCGATAGCGGATCTCGAGGGTCTTCGCGTTGTACCGGGTCCCGTGGCAGGTGGGACAGGGCGCGTACACGCTGGGAAGAAAGAGCAGCTCGACCATGACGAACCCCTCACCCTCGCAGGTCTCACAGCGGCCTTTGGACACGTTGAAGGAGAAGCGCCCGGCGTCGTAGCGGCGGGCGCGAGCGGCCTTGGTCGAGGCGAAGAGTTTCCGGACGTAGTCGAACAGGCCGGTGTACGTGGCGAGGTTGGACCTCGGCGTGCGTCCGATGGGCTTCTGGTCCACCCGGACCAGGCGGCGGACGCCATCCATCCCTTCCGCGATCTGGCCGCCAACCCTCCCCGCGGCGCTCCGTTCCAGCTCCTCGCCCTCTTCTTCGTCGGCCGGGATGTCATGGCCGAGGTGGCCGGCGACGAGCTCCACCAGCGCTTGACTCACCAGGCTCGACTTGCCCGAGCCGGACACACCGGTCACCGTCGTGAACACGCGGAGCGGAAAGGCAACGTCGAGATCGTGCAGGTTGTTCCGGGTGACGCCCGCCAGCCGGAGCCACGCCGCGGGCCGGCGGGCGGTCCGGTCGGGCAGCCCCTCCTCGCCGAAGAGGTAGGGCCGGGTCCGCGACTCCGTGACCTTCGCCAGGCCCTCGGGCGGGCCGCTGTACAGCACTTCGCCGCCGTGCTCGCCCGCGTCCGGCCCCACGTCCACAATCCAGTCGGCATGGCGTATCACGTCGAGGTCGTGCTCCACCACGAACAGCGAGTTGCCTGCCGCCTTCAGCCGGTCGAGCGCCGTGAGGAGCGCTTCGGTGTCGGCCGGGTGAAGCCCCGCCGACGGCTCGTCGAGCACGTACACCACGCCGAACAGGTTGGAGTGCACCTGGGTGCCCAGCCGGAGACGCTGAAGCTCGCCCGGCGAGAGGGTGGGTGTGCTGCGATCCAGGGAGAGATAGCTCAGGCCGAGGGCGGTGAGCACGGCGAGACGCGCCTCCAGATCCTGCGCGATCCGCTGGGTGACCATGGCTTTTTCCGGATGCTCCTGCTGCACCCGTTCCCAGCCGCGCGGCCTCCCCTCCGCGTACGGCCGAAAGGTCTCGATCAGCCGCTTGAGCGGCAGCCGGGACATGTCGGCGATATCCACCCCGGCGAACTTCACGCGCAACGCCTCCAGACGGAGCCGCTTGCCGTGGCAGACGGGGCACTCGGCGCTCACCATGTACCGCGAGACCCGCTTCTTCATCGCCGGGCTCTCGGTGGTGGCGAAGGTCTGGAGCACGTACTTCTTCGCGCCGGTGAAGGTGCCCATGTAACTGGGCTCCTCCTTGCGCTTGAGCGCGCGCCGCACCTCACTCGGCGTATAGCCGGCGTACACCGGCACGGTGGGCTGCTCCTCGGTGTAGAGGAGCCAGTCGCGATCCTGCTTCGGGAGCTCGCGCCAGGGCCGGTCCACGTCGATCCCCAGCGTGGTGACGATGTCGCGGAGGTTCTGGCCATGCCACGCAGGCGGCCATGCGGCGATGGCACGTTCCCGGATGGTCAGGGTGTCATCCGGCACCATCGAGCGCTCGGTCACGTCGTACACCCGGCCGAGCCCGTGACACCGGGGGCAGGCGCCTTCCGGCGTGTTGGAGGAGAACGACTCGGCATAGAGGATCGGCTGGCCGGCCGGATAGTCCCCCGCCCGGGAGTACAGCATCCGGAGCAGGTTCGAGAGGGTGGTGACGCTGCCGACCGACGAGCGGGTGGTGGG
>JACCSE010000385.1 GCA_013813145.1 Gemmatimonadales bacterium | reverse complement strand
GCTCGACGCTCGACGCTCCTCCGGATTTTCTCGTCGGGCTCGGCCGGGAGTGGGAAGGCGCGACCGAGCCCGCCCGTGGCGCCGGGATCCGCGTGGTGCACCTTCGCTTCGGGATCATCCTGACTCCCGCCGGCGGCGCACTGGGCCGCATGCTGCCACCCTTCCGGCTCGGCGCGGGTGGCCCGCTAGGCGGGGGCCGCCAGTGGATGAGCTGGATCGCGGTGGACGACGCCGTGGGGGCGGTGCTCCATGCGCTCATGACCGACAGCCTGAGCGGACCGGTGAACACCACCGCCCCGGTGCCGGTGACGAGCCGTGAATTCGCGGGTACGCTCGGAGCAGTGCTCGGCAGGCCGGCGCTGGTTCCCGCGCCGGCGTTCGCGCTGCGGCTTCTGTTCGGCGAGATGGCCGACACGGCGCTGCTCGCCAGTCAGCGGGTCCTCCCCGGCCGGCTCACCGAATCGGGCTATCGCTTCCACTACCCCGAGTTGGTGGGGGCGCTCCGCCATCTGCTCGGCGCCGAGCGGTAACGGGGTGAGCGGGCCGGCGGTGCCGAAGGCAGTGGTGCTCCTGAGCGGGGGAATGGATTCGAGCACCACGGCCGCAATCGCGGGTCGACAGGGATTCGAGGTCCATGCCCTGAGCTTCCGCTACGGACAGCGCCACGCGGTAGAGCTGGAGGCGGCGCGGCGGGTGGCCGCGGCCTTGGGTGTCGCCCAGCACGTGGTGCTCGACATAGACCTCCGCGCCTTCGGCGGATCGGCACTCACCGGCGATCTCGTGGTGCCGAAGGACACCCCGGTGGAGCGGATCGGAGCGGAGATCCCGGTCACCTACGTCCCGGCGCGAAACACGATCTTCCTTTCCTTCGCGCTGGCCTGGGCCGAGGTGCTGGGCGCCCGCGACATCTTCATCGGCGCGAATGCCTTGGACTACAGCGGGTACCCGGACTGTCGCCCGGAGTTCATCGCGGCGTTCGAGCGGATGGCCAATCTCGGCACCCGGGCGGGCGTGGAGGGAGCCGGCGTCCGCGTCCACACTCCGCTGATCGCGCTCTCCAAACGAGAGATCGTGCTGAAGGGCACTGAGCTCGGGGTCGACTTCGCCCTCACCTCCACCTGCTACGATCCCGCGCCGGATGGAGCCGCGTGCGGTCGGTGCGAGGCGTGCTCGCTCAGGCTCCGAGGGTTTCGGGAGGCGGGGGTGGAGGACCCGGCGAACTACAGGACGCGGTAAACGCGTTTCGTCCCTTTCCCCGCTATTTTCCTGACCCATGCCCCGCGCCTACGCCATCAAGGAGATCTTCTACACCCTCCAGGGTGAAGGCGCCCACACGGGGCGGCCGGCGGTGTTCTGCCGCTTCAGCGGATGCAATCTCTGGACGGGACGGGAAGAGGACCGGCATCACGCGGTATGTCGGTTCTGCGATACCGACTTCATCGGCACCGACGGGCTTGGCGGCGGCAAATTCCAGGCGGCCGGCGACCTGGCGCAGGCGGTCGCGGCGGCGTGGCCGGCGGACGCCGGCCGGGGACGCCGCTTCGTCGTGTGCACCGGCGGCGAGCCGTTGCTCCAGTTGGACCCGCCCTTGCTGGAGGCTCTGCACCTCGAGGGTTTCGAGGTGGCGGTGGAGACCAACGGCACCCAGGAGCCACCTCCAGGTATCGACTGGCTTACCGTGAGCCCAAAAGCCGGCGCGGAACTGGCCACCCGCGGAGGCGACGAGCTCAAGCTGGTCTATCCCCAGGAGGACGCCGCCCCGGAGCGCTTCGAAGGGCTCGCCTTCCGCCATTTCTTCCTTCAGCCGATGGATGGCCCCGCCCGCGATGCCAATACCGCCGCCGCGCTCAGCTACTGCCTGACCCATCCGCGCTGGCGACTGAGCCTCCAGACGCATAAGATTCTGGGCATTCGGTGACAACGGCAGGGGGGCAGCGGGGCGGTGGGGCAGCGGGTCAGGAACAGCACACCGGAGGGGACTTAGTGCACCGGAGTCCTCTGCCGCGCCACCCCGCTGCCCCCCTGCCCCACTGACCATGCACGGTTACTCCGACCGCATCAGCCACGCGTTCGCCTTTGCCGCCAAGTACTACGTCTCGATGGCGCCTACGGGGGCCGGGATGGATTACCTGGCGCATCCGGCCAACGTCGCCGTCATCCTGGCGCGCTACGGCTGCGAGCAGGTGACACTCGTCGCCGGGATCCTCCATCACGTGCTGGAGGAGGCCCCGCCGGACCGGCTGCCGCTCCTGGAGCAGAAGATCAGCGATAAGTTCGGCCCCGTGGTGCTGGCGATCGCCAGGGATGCGCTGGAGCCCAAGTACGACCGCCGGGGCGGCGAACGCCCCTGGCAATCCTGCAAGGCGGAATATCTCACCCATCTGGCGGCCGCCGAGCCCCGCGCGCTCGACATCTGCGTCGCCGACGAACTGCACGCCTGCGGCTCGGTCCTTACCGCCCTGCGCCGGCTCGGGGTGGAGTACCTGCGAACCGTGTCGCGCGCGGGATCGGAGCAGACCATCTGGTGGTATCGATCGATGCTGGAAGTACTCGAGACGCGTCCCGACTGGCCCCGGCGCGAGATGATCGGCGAGCTGCGAATGCTGAGCGCCGACCTGGTGCGCGGGCTGCGGCAGCGCGAGGGGGGTCTCTGACCCGCCGGCTCGCCGCGCTGCCGCTCCTGCTGGCAATCGCTTGCGTCGGCGGCCCCAAGGCACCGGAGCCGCTCAATCCCGTCCGCTTCCTCCTCGTCAACGACGTGTACGTCTCGGACACGCTGGCCGACGGGCGGGGCGGACTGGCGCGCGTGGCGACCGTCCGCAACCGGCTCGCCGACCAGGGACCGGTGCTCTTCGTGCTGGCGGGCGACGTGTTGAGCCCAAGCCTGCTCAGCAAGTACTACAACGGGCGCCAGATGGTCGAGGCCCTGAACGCGGCCAAGCTGGACTTCGCCACCTTCGGGAATCACGAGTTCGAGCTCGACCGCGACACGCTCATCGCCCGGATCGCCGAGTCGAAGTTCAAGTGGCTGTCGGCCAACTGCATGCCGGCGGAGGGAGGCACCTTCCCCAAGGTACAGCCCTGGGATACGGTGCGGATGTCGGGCCATCTGGTGGGCATCTTCGGGCTCACGCTGCCGGGCAACTACCGGCGCTACGTCCGCTGCACCGATCCAGACAGCGCGGCACGCCTCGCGGTCGACACGCTGACCAAAGTCGGCGCCGACCTCATCGTCGGCCTGACCCACCAGAGCGTCGAGGCCGACCGGGACCTGCTCGGCCGGGAGTCCCGGCTCGACCTGATCCTGGGCGGACACGAGCACGAAGCCCACGACTCGGTGGTGTCGGGGCGGCATCTGCTCAAGGCCGACGCCAACAGCAGGAGCGCGCTGTTCGTCACCTTGTGGGGCGGTAAGGGTGAGTGGCGCCAGGCGGTGGCTATCGTGCACATCGATTCCCGGC
>JACCSE010000563.1 GCA_013813145.1 Gemmatimonadales bacterium | reverse complement strand
GACGGTGATCGATCTCGATCGCGCGACCATCCGCGAGAGCTCGCGGCCGATCATCGTGCACCCGAGCACGTACTACGTCGGCATCAAGCAACGACCCGGCGATCGCACCGAGCTCGAGCTGATCGTCACCGACATCGACGGGGAGAAGGTGAAGCGGGTGGTCGCCGAGACCGGTGCCAGACCAGTGGCGCCCGAGGCGATCTACGATCAGCCCGCCGACGTTTACGCCCCTTGCGCCCTCGGCGCGACGGTCAACGACGACACGCTGAGCCGACTCAAGGTGGAGATCATCGCCGGTGGGGCCAACAACCAGTTGGCGGAGAACCGCCATGGCGACGAGCTGGAGAGCCGCGGGATCCTGTACGCGCCCGATTACGTCATCAACGGTGGTGGCGTCATCAACGTCTACGGCGAGATCCACCGCTGGCCCACCGAACGGGCCCGAAAGAAGGCCGGGGAAATCTACGACACGCTGCTCCGGATCTTCGACATCGCCAAAGAGGAACGCATTCCCACCTACCGCGCGGCCGACCGGCTGGCGGAGCAGAGGATTGCGGCGGTGGCGGGGTTGGATAGGATGTGGATGAGGAGATAGCGGGGCAGGGGGGCCCCCTCTGCCCCACGGCCCCGCTGCCCCGCTGCCCCGCTTTCTTGTACATTAGGTCCAGATGCCCGAAGTCATTCCCACGGGAGCACGGATGAACCTCGACCACAACGCTGCGCTGCGAGACGCCGACCCGCTGGTGGCCCGCTTGATCGATCGCGAGGTGGGCCGCCAGCGCCACGGACTCGAGCTGATCGCCAGCGAGAACTTCGCCAGTCGCGCCGTCATCGACGCCATGGGGACACCGCTCACCAACAAGTACGCCGAGGGATATCCCGGCCGCCGCTACTACGGCGGGTGCGAGGTGATCGACGAGATCGAACAGCTCGCGATCGACCGGCTCAAGCAGCTCTTCGGGGCCGACCACGCGAACGTGCAGCCGCACTCCGGGGCCCAGGCGAACTTCGCGGCGTTCATGGCGCTCATCCCACCGGGGGAGCGGATCATGGGCATGTCGCTGCCGCACGGTGGCCATCTTTCCCACGGCGCCTCGGTGAACCACAGCGGCGTAGTCTGGAAGGCGGTCCATTACGGGGTCGACCCCTCGACCGGCCGGATCGACTACGAGGTGGTCCGGTCGCAGGCGCTCCGGGACCGGCCCCGCCTCATCATCGCCGGAGGAAGCGCCTACGCACGCATCATCGACTTCGCCGCCTTCCGCTCCATCGCCGATGAGGTAGGGGCCGTCTTCCTGGTGGACATGGCTCACTTCGCTGGGCTGGTCGCGGGCGGCGTGTATCCGTCGCCGGTGCCCCACGCGCAGGTCGTCACCAGCACCACCCACAAGACGCTGCGGGGCCCCCGGGCCGGCCTCATTCTGAGCATCGCGGAGCACGCCAAGGCCATCGACAAGTCGGTCTTCCCCGGCACCCAGGGCGGCCCGCTGGAGCACGTGATCGCCGCCAAGGCGGTGGCCTTCGGCGAGGCGCTGAGCGACGAGTTCAAGATCTACGCGCGCCGCGTGGTGGAGAATGCCCAGACGCTGGCGGAGGCGATGATCGAGCGCGGATTCGCCATCGTCTCGGGGGGTACCGACACCCACCTGATGCTGGTGGATCTCCGCCCCAAGGGGCTCACCGGGAAGGTCGCCGAGAAGGTGCTCGACCAGGCCGGAATCACGGTCAACAAGAACACCATCCCGGACGATCCCCAGTCGCCCTTCGTCACCAGCGGTATCCGGCTGGGAACGCCCGCCCTCACCACCCGCGGAATGGGCGCGGGCGAGATGATGCGGGTGGCCGAGCTCATCGACCGCGCCATCACCAAGCAGGACGAGGCCGCGCTCGCCCGGGTGCGGGCGGAGGTGGAGGAGCTCACCTCGGCCTACCCGCTCTACCAACCCCGAACCGCCGCCGGCGGCCGGGTCCGGAGAACAGCATGAAATGCGGCTATCCGTTATCGGCTATCGGCTATCGGTCTTCCGCCGCGAGGCTCTGCCGCGTGGACCGACAGCCGATAGCGAATAGCCGATAGCCAGAAACCAACAGGGACACGTACAGTGAACGAGCTGCAGTTCGCCGATGACGTCCTGGCCCGCATCCGCGCGCGGGGCGGCCAGTATCACGAGCGCAGTTACCTCTTCATGCTCGCGACGATCGAATATCTCCAGACCCGGCTCGAGGCCCGGCGCCACGTCAGCGGAGCGGAGCTCGCCTGGGCCTGCCGCGACTTCGCGCGGGAGCAGTTCGGGCTGCTCGCCCCCCACGTGCTCGGGCACTGGGGCATCACCCGCACCAACGACTTCGGCCGCATCGTCTTCACCCTGGTCGAGGTGGGACTGCTGGTGACCCAGCCGGGCGACCACGAGTCGGACTTCGAGGGAGTCTATGTTTTCGCCGACGCTTTCGGCGATGTCTACGAGTGGCACGGAGTGCGCGGCGCGTAGCGGGCGGATCGTCATCGGGAGGAGAGCATGGAGAAAGCGGAGTGGCCGTCGTGCCAGAAATGCTCGAATGGAACCCTGATCCCGCTCTCCGACTACGGTCGCGAAGGCGCTCCCATCACCTACAAAGCCTGGGTCTGCACCAACCCGGAGTGCGGCTTCAATCTCCGGATCGACAACGGGGAGATATCGTTCGGGCGGGCGATCGGGCAGAGTTATAAGTAGGATGTTGGCTATCGGCTATCGGCTATCGGCTATCAGTCCTGCAGCACCGACCTTCGCTCCGCGGACCGATAGCCGATAGCCGATAACCGATAGCCGATAACCGATAGCATTTCCACCCCCATGTCCCTCCCCATTCTCTCTCCCCAACAATCCGCTTCCTGGGACCAAAAAGCACTCGCCGCCGGGATCGAGCTCGCGACGCTCATGGAGTGCGCCGGCCGTGCGGTGGCTGCGGTCGTGGGAGACCGGTGCGCGGGCGCCTTGCGGGATGGGGTGTTGGTGGCGGTGGGGCCGGGGCATAACGGGGGGGATGGCTGGGTCGTCGCGCGCGCGCTTCACCGGCTGGATGTCCCCGTATGGGTGACGGGGGTTTCCGG
>JACCSE010000365.1 GCA_013813145.1 Gemmatimonadales bacterium | reverse complement strand
CAGTAGCTCGATTCGAAACTCAGCCAACCGCTGCTCCAACTTCGCGTCGAATCGCGCGAAGTTGAGCTCGTTCAGCTCCCGAAGATCCGCCCGGTAGGTCAGGTCCACGGCGTTGAACCAATCCACCCCGTTGGCGACGTCCTCGCCCAGAACGTCGTAGCAGCGCTTGGACAGCTTGGCGGTCACCGGCACGGGAAGCTCGGGCGGAAGAGGTCGGTGACAACCTCAGCATACGCTCGGCGGGATGTAGCATCAATTCCACGCAATGGGGCACTCACGAATCGCTGGGAGCTCGCTTGGAGGCGACCCGCCGCTTCCCGGGCCGCCTGGTCACGGACTTCACCGAGGCCGAGACTCCTCCCATCGCCAGATAACTCCGGAGCGCCGGCGTGCTCGGCTTTCGTATCAGGGCTTCAACCATCTCGTTGGCCGGCGGCTCGGCGCTGGAGCCGAGCGACTTCGCTGCTCCGCCCTCGAGCGCCATCACGGGCACTCCGTCTCGGTACAAAATGCGGTTCCGGCCCACCGCGGGAATCCGATCGCCCGGGGTGACGATTCCGGTGAGGTTCAGCGGGTCCGCCGCCGCGATGCCGATCAGAGCGCCGGTTGGCCCCCGGCGCCGCGTCGCCCGGAGCTGTTCCACCGCCTCGGGGAGGGCGAACTGCTCGCCCGACATCCCGGCGACGAATCGGCCCCCCCGGATCTCGCCTCGAGCCTCCAGCCGCCGGTACGCGAGCAGCAGCTCGCGCCACGGAGGTAGTCCGGCTTCGCGTGCGAGGACTCGGTGAAAGATCACACCATACCGCCGAAGCAGAGCCCGGGCGTGTAGCTCGACCGATTGGGAGCGGTTCGCGCCGGGACCGGAGATCAACAGCGACCACCTGCCCGCGCTCTCGATGCCGAATGGCACGGTGCGATGCCGCCGCCGGCCGCCGCCGAGCGGCTTTCGCTTCCTCGACGGCGTGGTGAGCGCCCGCAGGCCAGCGAAGCTGTCTGAGGTGACCAGGCCGACTCCCGCCAGCTCTCCGAGCGCCTGTTCCACCTGCGTGACCAGGAGACCCGACCCGGCAACCAGCTCATGGAAGAACAAGGCGCCCCGCTGCACCAGCAGGTCCCGCACCGCCGCCGCGTCGCTGGAGAAAGGCTGTTCCGCAAGCGGGCGCTCCCCCAGCCATTGCGGCGCGTGCTCCCGCAGGAACAGCGCGATCGGCGTGGTCTTGATCGGGCCCCCGGCGCTGCCCCCCGAGAGTCTGCCCCAGGCGACCCGGCCGGTGAGGCACAACGTGTCCAGAAGGCCCGGATCGTATCCCTCGCAGCGCGCCGCGAGCACGTCGGCCTCCCAGGCGCTGGCTGGAACCTCGAAACCGTCGAGCTGCGCGACTACAGCCGCGACGCCCTCGAGCCCGCCTGCCCGATGCTCCGGATCGACCCGCTGCCAGGCGAAGAGGAACCGCATGAGGTCCGCGGCGCTCACCGGCTCGATCTCGGCGCGGAGCCGCCCCAGGGTGTAGCGATGGATCCGGGCGAGAAGCCGGCGCTCGCACCACTCAGGCTCGGCCCCGCCAGCGGTCGGAGTGAACCGGCCCCGCAGGACCACCCCCTCGGCCTCGAGCGCAACCAGCGCGGCTTCGGTCTCGATCTCGGGTACGCCGAGCGGCCGGCCGAGGGCCGCGGCGGTGGTGGGTCCGAGGATGCCGAGCCGCCCCCGGACCAGCTCGCGGAGAGCGGCCTCCCGCTCCGCCGGCCGCCAAAGCAGCTCGACCTCCGGCAACCGTTCGGCGGCGACCCAGAGTGCCTCGCGCTGGCCATCCGCTTCGACTGAGCGGGCCCGCCCCGCGTCCACCAGTTCCCGCCAGAAGTCCAGCCAGGATGCATCCGCCCGGGCGGCAGCTCCCTCGGCCGCGGTCAGGAACCCCGAGGTGAGCAGCGCATCGTGCAGCTCGTCCGCGCTCTGGATCTCTGGCCAGGCCTCGTCTCTCACCCGTGCGATCGCCGACGCATCCAGCGCGCCGAGATCATCGGCCGAGGACGGCTCGAACGCGCGCCGGGTGTAGACCGCCTGGGTCCGGCGCTCCTCCAATGGGGCGTCGTCCAGAAAGGCGTATGGTTTCGCGTTGAGGATTTCGTGAGCGAGCGGGGACGGTTCCGGAAGATCGCGGGCCACGCAGCGCACTTCTCCCGAGTGAATTCGTCGGAGGAGCCCGGTGAGGCGGTCGAGGTCCATCACCTCGTGCAGGCAGTCCTCCACGGTCTGCCGCACGAGCGGGTGCTCGGGTACCTCCCGGTCGCCCGGAATGTTTTCCAGGCAGGCCGCGGCGTCGGGGAAGGCGGCGGCCAGGAGATCTTCGGCCTGCATCCGCTGAAGCTGCGGTGCGACCTTGCGGCCACCCCGGCTCCGGGGAAGCGCGAGCGCGATCGAGGCGTTCCACCGCCAATGAGTCCCGAACATGGGCGCATCGAGCAGGGCCTGGATCAGGATGTCTTCCACCGTGTCCGGGTGGAGAAAGCGGAACACCGTCTCCAGCGGGAACGAGTGCTGGGGACCGAGCGACAGCAGCACCGCGTCCTCGGTCGCCGCGGCCTGCAACTCGAAGTTGAACTGGCGGCAGAACCGCTTCCGGAGCGCCAGCCCCCAGGCGCGGTTGACCCGGCTCCCGAAAGGGGCGTGGATCACGAGCTGCATCCCGCCGGACTCGTCGAAGAAGCGCTCGGCCACGATCGTGTGCTGAGTCGGCAGGGTGCCGAGGAGGCGGCGGGACTCTGCGAGGTATTCGACGAGCTGGTGGGCGGCAGCCGGGGCACTGTCATCCCGAGGAAGCGCAGCGACCGAGGGATCTTCTTGCCCAGGGTCGGGATGACCTAGCAACGTAGTGATCCACTGTTCCGCGTCCACCCGCTCCCCCAGCCGTCCGTCGATTTCCCCCCTCAGCTCCGCCACCGCGGCCGACAACTCCGCGCTCCGTGCCGGCGCCTCACCCAGCCAGAATGGAATCGTCGGCGGCTGGCCGTGCGCATCCTCGACCCGCACCACACCCTGCTGCACCCGCTGGATCCGCCACGACAGATTGCCGAGCTGGAAGATGTCGCCCGCGATACTCTCGACCGCAAAGTCTTCGTTCACCGTCCCGATGAAGGTGCCCTCGGGCTCGAGCACGACCCGATAGTCGGCGTTGTCCGGAATGGCGCCACCGGCGGTGATCGCGGTCATCCGAGAGCCGCGGCGGCCACGAAGCCTCCCGTGGACCGCGTCGTGGTGGATCAGGGCCCCGCGGCGACCCCGCCGGGTCTCGAATCCTTGCGAGAGCATCCGGACCACCGCGTCGAACTGGCTCCGCTCCAGACCGCGGTAGGGATATGCCCGACGGACAAGTCGAAACAGTACGTCCGTTTCCCAATCCTCGGCCGCGGCCTCGGCCACGATCTGCTGGGCCAGCACGTCGATCGGCTGCTCCCGGATGATCAGCCGATCCAGCGTGCCCATTCGCACCGCACGGAGCAGCGCCACGGATTCGACCAGTTCGTCCCGGCTGAGGGGGAACAGTCGCCCCTTGGGCGTGCCACGCACCGTGTGCCCGGAGCGCCCGACCCGTTGAAGGAAGGTCGAGATCCGCCGCGGCGAGCCCAACTGGCATACGAGGTCCACGTGCCCGATGTCTATGCCCAGCTCGAGCGACGCGGTGGCGACCAGCGCGCGCAGCTTCCCAGCCTTCAGACGCTCCTCGGCGTCGAGCCGGGTTTCCTTGGAGAGGCTGCCGTGGTGCGCGGCTACCGCATCGATGCCGATCCGCTCAGCCAGATGCCGAGAAACTCGCTCGGCCATCCTGCGAGTGTTGACGAACACGAGCGTGGTGCGGTGGCCTCGGATCAGCTCGGTGAGCCGGGCGTACACCTCCTCCCACACCTCCGCCGACATGACGGCCTCCAGCGGAGCGCCCGGCAGCTCGAGCGCGAGGTCGAGTGGACGGCGGTGACCCTCGTTGACGACGACGGGCTCGTCGTGCCCACCGAGCCACTCCGCCACCTTCTCGATCGGCTCCATCGTCGCCGAGAGCCCGATCCGTTGGAGCGGGCGCCGGGTTACGTGCGCCAGGCGCTCGAGGGTCAGCGCCAGGTGGGCCCCGCGGCGGGACTCCAGCACGGCGTGAATCTCGTCCACGATCACGGTGCGGACGTTTCGCAGCATCTCCCGGCTGCGTTGGGCGGTGAGCAGCAGGTAGAGCGATTCCGGCGTGGTGACGAGGATGTGCGGCGGAGTCTTGAGCATCGCCGCCCGCTCGTAGGCCGGGGTGTCGCCGGAGCGCACGGCGGCGGTGATCCTGGGTGGCGGCGCACCCGGGTTCATCTCCTCCGACAATCGGCGGATCTCGCGCCGCGGCTCGGCGAGATTGCGGTGGATGTCGGCGCTCAACGCCTTGAGCGGAGAGACGTAGACGACCCGGGTCTCGTCGGTCAGGGTGCCGGCCACCCCCTCGCGCATGAGCTGGTCGAGCGCGATGAGGAAAGCCGCGAGGGTCTTGCCCGAGCCGGTGGGCGCCGAGATCAAGGTATCGCGACCGGCGCGGATCGCCTCCCAGCCCAGGCGCTGAGCCGGGGTGGGTTCCCCCAGCCGCTCGGCAAACCATCGAGCGACGACGGGGTGGAAATGGGATAATGGCATGAGGGAAATATATGTCCACCGGAGGCGCCTGACTCGCGACGGGAAACCGATGGCTTGCCGCTGGCGAGTTGGTTCGGGCGGGTGTCAGGCCCGGTGGAGAGCGACCATCAGGCCTGCCAGGGTCAGAAGCGTGGTGACCCAGAAGCCGAACATCCATCGGATCAGATCGGCGCGCACCTCCTGGAACCCGGCCCGGGATTCCGAGCGCGACCCGGCGATGTCCTGCTTCAGCTCGGCCCGCAGGTCGGCGATGTCCTGCTTCAGCTCCACCCGCAGTTCAGCGAGCTCCTGGCGGAGTTCCGCCCGCAACTCAGCCAGCCGCTGCTCCAACTTCGCGTCGAACCGCGCGAAGTTGAGCTCGTTCAGCTCCCGAAGATCCGCCCGATAGGTCAGGTCCACGGCGTTGAACCAATCCACCAGCTCGTTGGCGACGTCCTCGCCCAGAACGTCGTAGCAGCGCTTGGACAGCTTGGCGGTCACCGGCACGGGAAGCTCGGGCGGAAGAGTTCGGCGACAACCTCAGCATACGCTCGGCAGGATGTAGCATCAATTACGCGCCGAGGCTCGCTATGCGACGCGATCTGAGCGAGCGCCCGGTTCGCGTGCTACGCCGCTCCCGCCGAGCGAACCCGGC
>JACCSE010000359.1 GCA_013813145.1 Gemmatimonadales bacterium | reverse complement strand
CCTCGGGCGAGAGCGAGGTGCCGCGGTTCTCGAAGACCAGATGGGGATACCGGGCTGCCAGCCGTTCCCGCAGCCGGTGGGTCTCGGGAAACAGGAACCAGGTGTCGAGCCAGATCACCGGCACGGGCTGGCCATGGCGCGCCACCATGTCGAGGAGGGCGCACCCTTCCATCCCGAACGCGGTGGTGATCACCAGCCGCCGGCCGGCGAACCGCTCGAACATCCAGCGGACGATCCGCTCGGGTGCCGCATCCTCTCGGATCGTGGTCTCGGTCTCACCTAGCATCATCGGCTCGTCGCGCCTCGAGTTCAGAAAAACAAAAAGCCCGCAGGACATGCCTGCGGACTGGTACAACTGGTGATTACGCTCGAGCCGCTAGGTCGTCCCGTGGGGTAGGTGGAGCATGGGACAACAACACATCGTCCCAGCGCGGGCGGCGGTGTGCGACGGGGCGGCAAGATGACCGTTACGGCGTGTCATGGCCTTACTCTACCGCTGGACCGAAGCCTTGTCAACCGCACCGCCTCCGTTCCCTGCACAAACCTACGCTTCCCCAACAGCGCTCACGGAGGGCGACGCCCGCTCGGAGCTCCGCACCGTCCGGCCTGTCGGCTGCCTGCGCGGGTCAGGCGGTGCTGGTAGCGTGCGCCGACTCAGCCGCGCTCGGTTCCAGGTCCACAATGAGAGGCATGTGGTCGCTGATGGGGAGCCACTCTTCCGGGCGTCCCACAGCGACTCGTCCTGGCGCTCCCAGCCAAGACTCGGGCGCGAAACAGTAGTCGATGTGAAAGCCCGACGAGATGTTCCGGCCCTGGAACAGGGTCGGGTCGAGCTCCGCACCAGGCGGACACCCTGCTGATTGATGGTAGGCGCTCGCAAGCCCACATTCTTGAAGGTCCGTGACCGCCAAGGCATGATTGGTGAGTCGATTGGGTTTGTCCCAGGCGCTACTGCTGTTGAAGTCTCCAGCCACCACACTCGGAGCATCTGTCAGAAACGGAGCATAATGCGCCAAGGCAGCCCGAATAGAAGGAGAGTTTGTCACCGCGCGTGGGGGCGTAGCACTATTGAAGGCCCACACCGCGAGCAAATGGAAGCTGTGTGGACCACGCACCTCTAAGGGCATGAAGATCTGGTATTGCCGGTCATGAGAGCTCATTCGAAGAGCGTATTCGCCGAAGGAGAACACCGCGAGCCCCTTATGCTTGTACCACCCTTCCCATTCGCAATCCGAAAAGGTGAACCGTGGTGCCTTCCGCCTCAGCACATCTGGATCAGCCGGCTCGGGCACTACCGCCACGTCTGGACGTAAGGCCATCAAGCGCTGCCACTTGCGATCGAGCGCCATGTTGCAATTCCAGAGGACAACACGAAGTGACATGAACGCTTCCGACCAGGGGAAAAGGCCAGCCACTGTTGGGATGCTCCGGCGTCTGCCTAGACTGTTTTGTTACCTATGTCCTTGACCGCTCACCCCCGTCGTACACCGCGGCGCCCCACCGCGCATACCGGAGCCTCTATTTGGCACGGCGCTTCGTGGCCTGTCGCTCCAGCAGCTCCCCCGGCGCCTTCCCGGTCACTTCGCACAGCCGGTCAAGCATCGTGGCCGAGAGCCGGGCGAAACGACCCCGGCGATTGACCAAGCGATAGACGGCCGGCTCGGTCATGCCAAGCTCCTTCGCGAGCCGATAGGGCGTCCAGCCCAGCTCGTCCAGCAGCTCGGGCAGTCGTAGGCGGACCACCACGTCTCCAGGCCAAAGATGTCCGAAGCTAGAGGCTATTAGCTCTTGCCAATACTAGCCGCACAGGCCAAGATGGCTCCCGGGGAACTCGGCAGACTACGTCACGCACAGGGGGGAGACATGGCACAGCGGGCACAGGTATCCTACTCGATTCAGCGGCACGGACGTTATTGGCGAGTCCTCGATGCCGCTGGCGAGCTCGTTTGCCTGACGGTTTACAAGCGTGGTGCACAGGAGGTGGTGCGCCGCCTCTGTAGCACGTGACTGCCGCTGAAGCCGCAGCCCGAGCCTCCGGTCGAATCGCATCGGAGGCTTCTTGCTGGCGACCAGTCGGACTCAGCCAGGCACGCGTTGCCGCCTAACGAAATGCGCATCAGCTGCAGGCCCTCAAGCCGGCGCCTGCACAAACCTACGTTCCACAGCGCGTTCCAAGAGCCTACCGCCCGCACGGGACTCTGCACCTCTCCGGCCTGTCGGCTGCATGCGCGGGTTAGCA
>JACCSE010000348.1 GCA_013813145.1 Gemmatimonadales bacterium | reverse complement strand
CTGCAGCAGCGGCGGCTGGTGGAGGTGCGCGGCACCTCCGGCCCGAGCCGGGGCGGGTACCTGTTCGACCTGACCGGCGCCGGACGGGACCGCGCCCGGGAGGCGCTCGCCTCCAGCCAGTACGTCGGCCCGGCGCCGGTTCCGCTCACCCAGTACCGGATGTGGGTCGAGAAGCAGTCGATCCGCAACGTGCACGTGACCAAGGAGAAGGTGCGCGAGGGGTTCCGGGGCCTGGTCCTCTCGGACGCCATTCACGAGGTGCTCGGACCATCGATCAACTCCGCCAAGTCGCTCTTCTTGTACGGCGCCCCAGGCAACGGCAAGACTATGATTGCCGAGACGATCTCGCACCTGCTGGGCGGCGACATTTTCGTCCCCTTCGCGGTGGAGATCGAGGGCCAGATCATGGTGGTCTATGATCCGGTTTATCACCGCGGGGTGGACGGGGCCGAAATGGTCACCGGGGTGGATCCCACCTCCCCGGACTGGTTCAAGTCACCGCCGTCCTACGACCAGCGCTACGTGAAGGTACGGCGGCCGGTGGTACTCACCGGGGGGGAGCTCACCCTGGAGCAGCTCGACCTTCAGTACGACAATTACACCAAGATGTACATCGCCCCGTTTCAGCTCAAAGCCAACGGCGGCGTGCTCATCCTGGACGACTTCGGGCGCCAGCGGGTGCCGCCCAAGGACCTGCTGAACCGGTGGATCGTGCCGCTGGAAAAGCGGATCGACTTCCTCACCCTGCACACCGGCGGCAAGTTCCCGGTCCCATTCGACTGCCTTCTCATAATGGCCACCAACCTGGAGCCCTCTCAGCTGGTGGAAGAGGCGTTCCTGCGGCGCATCCACTACAAAATCCAGATCGAAGGACCCAAGCCCGAGCAGTACGCCGAGATCTTCTCCCGCTGCTGCGCCGAGCGGGGTATCCAGTACGACCCGGCGCCGTGCTGCATATCTACCAGGAGTTCTACAAGCGGAGAGCGATTCATCCCCGCGCCTGCCACCCGCGGGACATCCTCGACCATCTGGTGGACATCGCCCGCTTCTACGAGGGTAAGGCCGTGCTGACCGACGACATGCTCGATCGGGCCTGCCGCTCATACTTCCTGGACGATTCGAGGAAAGAGTGATGATGGATCCGCACACCGAACCCGTGTACGGCGAGCAGACCGGGGGATCAGGCCTGCTGCACCGGCTGGAGCAACTGGAGCGGGAGAACCGCCGGCTGCGCCGCTACGGGACCATGATGCTCATGGGGATCGCCGTGATCCTCGGCCTCGGAGCGGCGCTCATCTTCTTCTCCGGCCGCTTCGGCCTTCCGGGATCGGCGCAGGTGGTGGTCGCCCGGCAGTTCGAGGTGCGGGACATTGACGGCAGGGTGCGCGGCGTCTGGGGGGCGGCAGAGGACGGCAGTGTTCGGCTGGCCTTCAACGATGTGGGGGGCCGCCAGCGGGTGCGGGTGAGCCTCCTGGCAGACGGCTCCGCCGGGCTCTCCTTCGCCGACAGCGCCGACCGGAAGCTCGCCGTCCTCGGTCTCCTGCCGGACAACACCACTACACTCGCGCTGACCGACCCCGCCGGGATTCCGCGGGTGGTCCTCGGCGTCGCGCCCAACGGATCGTCCAACCTCGTCTTCGCGGATCGCCTGGGAACCACCCGGGCCGGGCTGGGAGTGGACGTGCGGGGCCTCGGCACCTTCACCTTGGCGGAACGAGATGGGGTAGGCGGCGCGCGCGAAGAACTGCTCGACACCCTGGAAGCCTCCCGGGCCGACAGCGGGCTGGCGTTGCCGCCCGAGGCCTCGGCTCGGCCGAACCGCTAGCAACCGCGCCAGCATGCGCATCCTCATCACCGGCGGCGCCGGCTTCATCGGCTCCCATCTCTCCGACCGCCTCTTGGCCGATGGCCACGAAGTCGTCTGCCTGGACAACTTCTTCACCGGCCGCCGGGAGAACATCGAGCATCTGCGTGACCACCCGCACTTCGAGCTGATGCGCCACGACGTGGTCGAGCCGCTCTTCCTCGAGGTGGATCAGATCTACAACCTGGCCTGCCCCGCCTCGCCGGTCCACTACCAGTACAACCCGGTCAAGACGGTCAAGTCCAACGTCATGGGCGCCATCAATATGCTGGTACTGGCCAAGCGGGTCGGCGCCCGGATCCTCCAGGCCTCCACCTCCGAGGTCTACGGTGACCCCACCGTGCACCCGCAGAGCGAGAGCTACTGGGGCAACGTCAACCCGATCGGTCCGAGGGCGTGTTACGACGAAGGGAAACGGGTCGCGGAGACGCTGATGTCGGATTACCATCGCGAAGATCGTGTGGACACGCGGATCGCTCGGATCTTCAACAC
>JACCSE010000318.1 GCA_013813145.1 Gemmatimonadales bacterium | reverse complement strand
GCTCGACGTTCTCGACCACGACGATGGCGTCATCCACCACCAGGCCGACCGACAGCACGATCGCGAGAATCGTTAGCAGGTTCAGGCTGAACCCGAAGGCGTACATGACTATCGCCGCGCCCACGAGGGACACCGGCATCGCCACCAGGGGCACTAGCGCGGTCCGGATCGAGCCCATGAACAGGAACACGGCGAGGCCGACGATCAGCATGGTCTCTACCAGGGTCTTGGTGATCTCCTTCAGGGCGTCCCGCATGAACATCGTCCCGTCATAGACCAGCCGCATGTCGATGTCCGCCGGCAGCGTGGGCCGGAGGCGCTCCATTTCCTCGCGAAGCCGGCCCGCGACGTCAATCTCGTTGGTGCCGACGAGCGGCCACACGCCGAGGTAGACGCTCTCCCGGTCGTTGTACTTGGCGACCAGGTCCGCCTCCTCCGCGCCCAGCTCGACCCGCGCCACGTCGCTCAGGCGCACGATGGCGCCTCCGCGCTCGGCGACGATGAGGTCGGCGAACTCGTCCACCGAGCGCAGGTCGGTGTTGGCCAGCAGGTTGACCTGCACCTGGTTGCCCTTGGTCTGGCCCACGGCGGCGAGGTAGTTGTTTCGCTGAAGCGCGGCGTGCACGTCGCCCGGTGCGAGGTTGAGCGCGGCGAGGCGCTCGGGCTCGATCCACACCCGCATGGCGATCGGCCGTCCGCCCTCGTTGTTGGTCACCCGTTGGACCCCCTCGAGGGTCGCGAGCTGCGGCTGGATCGTGCGGGTGAGCCAGTCGGTGATCTCCGGGACGGTGCGCTCGGTGGAGGTGAAGCTGAGATAGAACGTCGCATACGGCCGGTCGGCGCGTTGCATCTCGACCACCGGCGGCTCGGCCTCCGCCGGCAGCTCGGAGCGGACCTGCTGCAGCCGCGCCGTCACCTCCGCCAGCGCCGCCGTGCTGCTGTGGTTGAGCTTGAGCCGCACCGTGACGGTGCTGACGCCCGCCCGGTTAGTAGACTCGACGTAGTCCACCCCCCCGATGGCCGACACAGCCCGCTCGATCGGCGTGGTCAGGAAGCCTCGTACGGTCTCGGCGCTGGCGCCGTAGTAGACCGTGGTGATCACCACCGACGAGCTCTCGATTTGGGGATACTGCTGGACCGGCAGCGACGTGAGGGCCCGCCAGCCCACGAGGACGATCACCAGGTTGACCACCACCGCGAGCACAGGGTGCCGGATGAAGACATCCGTGAACGAACGCATTACTTGCCTCCCTTCGCGCCCGCCGTGGAATCATTCGCCACCGCGACCAGCACCGACTCGCGCAGCTTGAACGATCCCGACGTGGCCACCTGCTCTCCCGCCGCGAGGCCTTCGTGAATCAGGACCTCGTCGCCGAGCACCGTGCCGCTCTGCACCGGCCTCACGTGCGCCCGGCTCTTGCCTTCCTTATCCGGCTCGATCACGAAGACGTGGTCGCCGCCCGGCCCTTTCCGAAGCGCGCTCACCGGCACCACCACGGCCGTGGTCGCCGGCCCTAGGGGAACCAGGACCCGCACCGAGGCTCCGGGAGCCGGAGCGTCGCCCGCGGCCTCGATCCGGGCGCGGACCAGCGCGTTCCGAGTCGTGGTATCGACTCGCGCGTCGATCGCCACGATCCGGGCCGGGACCGGGGGCGCGTCACCCGCGGACACACCGACGCTGTCACCCTCGCGGAGGCCGGCCGCGACCCGCTGGGCGACGGTGAAGTCCACGTGCGCTGCGTCGGCGACGCCCTGGAGCGTGGTGAGCTGGGTTCCCTCGTTCAGGTACTGACCTGGATGAACGTCTGCGAGGCCGACACGTGCGCGGAACGGGGCGCGGATCATCTTGCGTTCAATGATCGCCCTGGTCCGCGCGGTCTGCGCCAGCGCGACGTCGCGCTCCGCCCGCGCCTGGTCCACCTCTTCCTGAGAGGTGGCGAGGTGTTTGTTCAACTGCTGAAGGCGGGCGAGGGAGGTCTGGGCGAGGGCGGCCTGGGCTTCCAGCGCCGTCAACTCGGCTTCCTCGACCGAGACGTCGAGCGCGACGAGCAGGGCGCCGGCTTCGACCACCTGCCCAGGGATGAGCCGGACCTGGCGAACGGTGCCGGCCAGCTCGTTCCGCAGGGTGACCGAACGGAGGGCTAGTACGGTGCCGATGGCCGTCGTGGTCCGCCGGTGCTCCCCTTCACGGGCGACAGCGGTGGTCACCGCCTCCGTCGGCTCCGGCTGGCTCGCCGCGGCCGCCTCGGCGCTCCGGATGTCGGCCACCTTCCACACGGCGAGTCCGCCCCCGAGCCCGACGATCGTGGCGAGCAGCAGAGTGGACCCGATCCAGCCTCGACGATTCACGAAAGCACGACCCATATGTGGCGCCCTCCGGGGCGCTTAAAGCGCTGACGGTACGATGGTTTGACAACTGTGCTACTCTTGGCCCACCTTGAGCCGCGATCTCGCTCCTTGACCAGCATTCGACGCCTTGGGCTACTTGTGCGACAATACTTACTTATGGTAACTACATTACGAAACATTCGCCTGGCCGTCAAGCGCGCCAGTCCAGACACTCCTATCTGCGCATTCGGCGTTGCCGACCGGCCATTCGCTCACTATTATTTAGCTATGTCCTATAACTGCAACTTCTGCCCTCACTTCCACAAAGCCATCGAGCTGATCGGCCGGCGATGGTCAGGCGCCATCCTGCGCGAAATGCTGGCGGGCGCCAGTCGGTTCACGGAGATCCGAGGCGCCATTCCGGAAATCAGCGACCGGATGCTGTCCGAGCGTTTAAAGGAGCTGGAAGCGGAGGGGGTCGTTCTTCGCCAGGTCCACGCCGACACGCCCGTCCGGGTGGAATACCTGCTCACGCACAAGGGCCGAGCCCTGGAAAAGGTGATCGCCTCAATCGGTGACTGGGCGGACGAGTGGCTGGATCGTTCGACGAACGATCATCCCGCCGCCTGAACGGCGCGGAGTTCATCCTCCCGCCGAAATCTCTATCACCGCCTCCAGTTCGTCCGCCGCGCGCTTGCGGCATTCCTTCTTCAGATCCTCGATGTCGGTCGCCAGGAACTTTCCCATGAAGCAATCGGTCCGGATCTCGAAGGCGGGGAGGTCTTTCTTGGCGACGGCGTTGGAGTAGAGGGCGATCACGGCCCGGTCATCGAATCCGTAGAAGGAGTAGGTGGGATAGCGGCAGAACAGCCAGACCGGCACCGGCTTCTGGAAGTCCCGGGACAGACGCGCGAAGTACCGGTACGCATCAACGACCAGCCCCGGAATCTGCGGACCGTCGTCGAAGTGCTTCTCCAGCGAGAACATGAGCTCGTGGTTCTCGAGATCGGGAAGGAACAGCTCCAGCGTAGTGCCCTCCCGGCCGAGGAACGCCTTGATCGCGGCGTCATGATTCTCCCGCCAACGCCGCGAATGAATGAAGAACAGTGACATCCGGGTGGATGAGGCGATGAGCTCCTCGAACCGCTGCACGAACCCGACGAAGGGTCCCAGGCGGACGATTCCGGCGAGAGGGTCGGGAGCGGGAGCCGCGGTGGGAACGGTCGTCATCGGGAGATCCTAGCTCATCCCGAATGAGGCAGCAAGCAGTCGCGCGACCTGGGGCTCCAGGTGTGCGCGGTCAGAGGCGGGCGCCCGGCGGGGCCGTGAGCGTCTCGTGGAGCACGTTCCCGGTGTTGCGCGTGGCCGCGGGCTCGAAGAGGAGAACCTCGGTCTCTTCGTCCGCCAGCGTACGGTGCTCCAGGCCGTGCGGCACGACGAGCAGCTCCCCCGGCCCCAGTGTCACCGACCGGTCAAAGAACTCGATCCGCAGCGCACCGCGCACCACGAGGAAGAGCTCGTCCTCCACGTCGTGGTGGTGCCAGACGAACTCACCCCGCACCTTCACCAGCTTCACCTCTTGACCGTTCAGCTCGCCGACGATCCTGGGGCGCCAGTGCTCGGTGATGAGAGCGAATTTCTCGGCGAGGTTGATCTTGTCCATGGA
>JACCSE010000302.1 GCA_013813145.1 Gemmatimonadales bacterium | reverse complement strand
GCTCCCCACCGCGCCCCCGGCCACCACCACCCCCACCGCGCTGCTCGCCGGCGGGGCGCTCGCTCGCGGGGCGCTCGGCACCCGGGCGATCGCCGGTGGTGGCCGGAGCTTCTCCTGGAGCTGCCGCCGGGCCCGCACTGCTTTGCGGGCTCACGGGGCTTACGGTCTCTTCCGCCATTTAGAACTCCAATCCGCCTTCGCGGGCGCCGTCGGCGACGGCCTGCACGCGACCATGGTAACGATATCCCGCGCGGTCGAAGACCACCCGGGTGATGCCGGCCGCCTTGGCCTTCTCGGCCAGCCGCTTGCCCACCGCCTTGCCCCGGCCCACCTTGCCCGCGCCGTCGGCCTGCACGCCCTCGCTTCCGTCGCCGACACCGAGGAGGGTGACGCCGAGGTCGTCGTTGACGAGCTGGGCATAGATGTGCTTGAGCGACCGGAACACCACCAGCCTCGGCCGTTCCGCCGTCCCCGCCACCTTCTGCCGCACCCGGAGGTGGCGGCGGCGGCGTAGCTGGATGCGGGTCTTGGGCGCATGAATCGGGCGCATGCTACTTCGCTCCTGTCTTGCCCGCCTTGCGGCGGATCTGCTCACCCTGGTAGCGGATGCCCTTGCCCTTGTAGGGCTCGGGGGGGCGAACCTGGCGGAGCTCGGCGGCCACCTGCCCGACGATCTCCTTGTCGGCGCCCTCGACCCTCACGAGGGTGTTGTTCTCCACCGAGATCTTGATTCCCTTGGGCGCCTCGTACTTCACCGGATGGGAATATCCGACGATGAGGTTCACGCCGTAGGGCTTGGCCTCGGCCTTGTAGCCGACGCCCTGGATCTCGAGCGTCTTCACGTACCCCTTGGCGACGCCGTCCACCATGTTCTGGACCAGCGTGCGGGTGAGGCCGTGGAGCGCCTTGTGCCGCTTGTCCTCGCTGGGACGCGCGACGGTGACCTGGTTGTCGGCCAGGGCGAGTTGCATTTCCGGATGGAAGGTGCGGCGCAGCTCGCCCTTGGGCCCCTTCACAGCCACCGTGCTCCCCTGGAGCTCGATCGCGACGCCCTGGGGCACCGCCACCGGTTTCCTGCCGATACGCGACATCGGTCCTCCTACCAGACGACGGCGACGAGCTCGCCGCCGAGATTGGCGCTCCGGGCCTCGCGATCGGTCATCAGCCCCTTGGGGGTGGACACGATCGCCATGCCGAGCCCGTTCTTGACTCGGGGCAGCTCGCGGCACTTCACGTAGCGCCGGAGCCCGGGCGTGGAGACCCGCCGGAGCTCCCGGATGACCGGCAGCTCGTTGTGATACTTCAGGTACAGCCGCAGCACGCCGTGGCTGCCGTCGTCGAGGACCTTGAAGTCCGCGATATAGTGATTGTCTCGCAGCAGCCGGGCCACCTCGGACTTCAGCTTGGACACCGGCATGTCGACGCGCCGATGGCCCGCCGAGCAGGCGTTCCGGATGCGGGTAAGCATATCCGCGACGGGATCTGTCAGGCTCATTCCTTCATTCCCCTTACCAGCTGGCCTTGCGCACGCCCGGGATTTCTCCCTTGAGCGCGAGCTCACGGAAACAGATGCGGCAGAGGCCGAACTTCCGCAGCACCGCGCGCGACCGGCCGCAGCGCTGGCAGCGGCGGACGGTTCGGACCTTGAATTTCGGCGTGCGCTTGGCCCGCTCGATCCAGGCAGTTTTTGCCATTGTTTCCTCGTAATTCGCGATTGGCTGACAGCTATCGGCTAGCGGCTATCGGTCGCTCGAAGATCCGATCCCTCATCGAGCGGACTGATAGCGGATAGCTGATAGCCTCCCACTCACGCCACTCTCTGCGGCGTCTCGCCCCGGAACGGCCACCCCAACTCCCTGAGCAGCGCCATCGCGAGGTCGTCACGCGCAGCGGTCGTCACCAGCGTGATGTCCATCCCGTGGATCTTCTCGACCTTGTCGAAGTCCACCTCGGGGAAGATCATCTGCTCCTTGATCCCGAAGGTGTAGTTGCCGCGGCCGTCGAAGCTCCGGTTGGAGAGTCCACGGAAATCGCGGATCCGGGGGATCGCGAGGGTGATGAAGCGATCCAGGAACTCGTACATCCGGGCGCCCCTCAGCGTCACGAACGCGCCGACCGGCATTCCGGCCCGGAGGCCGAAGTTGGCGATGGCCTTCTTGGCCCGGGTCACGGTGGCTTTCTGGCCGGTGATGGCACCCAGCTCCTCGATCACCGCGTCGAGCTGCTTCGGGTTCTTGCTCGCGTCACCCATGCCGACGTTGAGCACGACCTTCTCCAACCGGGGCACCTGGTGCGGGTTCTCCAGGCCGAATTCCTTGGCGATCTTGGCCCGGACGGTGCCGTCGAAGTACGCCTGGAGCCGCGGGGTTCCCTCGCGCGCCTTGGGCGCGTGGTCCACCGCGGCGCCCCCACCCTTGTCCTTCTTGTCCCTGCCGCCGCCCCCGCCCGGAGGCGAACCGCCTCCGCCCTTCTTGGGCGCCTTGTCCTTGGGCGCGGCCTTGTCTTTCGTTTCCGCCATCTTACCGGCTCCTCGGGATCGGCTGGTCCGACTTCACGGCGATCCGCTCGACCGTCCCGTCCGTGTCGATCCGCCGCCGGACCCGGGTCGGCTCCCCGCTCTTGGGATCCACCAGCATCGCCTTGGAATGGTGGATCGGCGCCTCGCGCTCCACGATCCCGCCCTCTGCCGTCGGCGTGGCCCGGAGGTGGCGCTTGATCAGGTTGATGCCCTGGATCTTGATCCGGCCGGTCTTGGGAAACACCTGCATCACCTTCCCCTGTTTTCCCTTGTCGTCGCCGGAGATCACCTGCACCGTGTCGCCCTTGGTGAGGTGCAGCCGCATCCGGGTGGGCGGCTTGTGGCGCACCCGCTTGGCCTTCTTGTATACCAGCGGCTTCATGCTACAACACCTCCGGCGCCAGCGACACGATCTTCATGTAGCGCTTCTCGCGCAGCTCGCGCGCGACCGGCCCGAAGATGCGGGTGGCCCGAGGCTCGCCCGTGTCGGTGATCAGCACCGCGGCGTTCTCGTCGAACCGGATGTAGGAGCCGTCCTTGCGCCGGGTCTCCTTGGCCGTCCGCACGATCACCGCCCGGGCGACGTCGCCCTTCTTCACCTGCCCGGTCGGGATCGCGTCCTTGATGGCGACGACCACGGTATCGCCCAGGCCGGCGTAGCGGCGCTTGCTGCCGCCGAGTACCCGGATGACGAGGGCACGCCGGGCGCCGGAGTTGTCGGCGATTCGTAAAATCGATTCTTGTTGAACCATGAGTTCCTCTGCTGGCTATCGGCTATCAGCTATCGGTCCGCGCGCGCGGAGGCTCGGTGTGACAGGACCGATAGCCGATAGCTGATAGCCAGCGTCTCACTTCGCCCTCTCCACGATCTCCATCACCCGCCAGCTCACCGTCTTGGCGAGGGGCCGGGTTTCCATGATGCGCACGGTGTCGCCCGCCTTGGCGCCCTGCTCGTTCCGGGCCTTCACCTTCTTGGTGCGGGTGACCTGTTTCCCGTACACCGGATGGGCGTAGCGCCGGACCAGGGACACGGTGACGGTCTTCTCCATCTTGTCGCTGGTCACCACGCCGGTCCGGGTCTTCCGCCGCGCCCGGTCCTTGGTTGCCTGCTCAGCCATTGGTCTCTCTCTCCCGCAGGATCGTCTGCAGCCGCGCGATGTCGCGCCGGATGTGCCGGAAGCGCATCGGGTTCTCGATCGACTCGGTGGCCGAGCGGAAGCGGAGGTTGAAGCGCTCGGTGGTGAGCTCCTCCAGCTTGGCCCTCAGGTCCTCGACCGACATTTCCCGGGCCTCGTTCGGTTTCATGGCTCAGGCCTCCTCGCGCTTCACGAAACGCGTCCTCACCGGCAGCTTGGCCGCCGCGAGCCCCAGCGCCTTCTTGGCCAGGTCCTCGGGAATCCCCTCGACCTCGAACATCATCCGGCCCGGCTTCACCACCGCCACCCACCCCTCGGGGTTGCCCTTGCCCTTGCCCATGCGGGTTTCGGCCGGCTTCTTGGTGATCGGCTTGTCCGGAAAGATCCGGATCCATACCTTGCCGCCCCGCTTCATCTCGCGGGTCATCGCCACTCGGGAGGCTTCGATCTGCCGGTTGGTGACCCAGCCCGGATCCAGGCTCATGAGCCCGAATTCCCCGAACGCCACCGTGTTGCCCCGGCTGGCGATGCCGCGGGTCCGGCCCTTGAAGGTCTTCCGGAACTTGATTCGCTTCGGCGCGAGCATCGGTCCTCAGGCTCCCGTGCTGTAGGTGCGGCCGGAGACGTCCTCGATCACCTCGCCCTTGAAGATCCAGACCTTGATGCCGATGGTGCCGTAGGTGGTCTTCGCGGTGCTGGTGGCGTAGTCGATGTCCGCCCGCAACGTGTGCAGGGGCACTCGCCCCTCGTGGTACCCTTCGGTGCGCGCGATCTCGGCGCCGCCCAGGCGGCCGGCCGCCCGCACCTTGATGCCCTGCGCCCCCATTCGCATGGCGCTCTGCACCGCGCGCTTCATGGCGCGGCGGAACGAGATGCGCTGGGTGAGCT
>JACCSE010000270.1 GCA_013813145.1 Gemmatimonadales bacterium | reverse complement strand
CGCTCAGATCGAACGCGAGCCCCAGCGTGGGCACCCCACCGGCGTCCGTGAAATTCGCCGCGACGCCGATCCGCGGCGTCCGTCCCCGCCGCGCCCAACCGAACCACTCGCGCCCCACGAGAAAATCGCGCACCGCCCGCTCGCCGGCGAGTGACCCGTTGCCGTCGGTATCGGCAAGGACCACCCAGCCGTCGGTGGCACGGGTGACGACGAGCGCCAGGGTGTCGGCGACAGCGCCGTTCCCGTTGAGGTCCGCGGCGGGCGGATCACCGAGCGGGAGCTCGGCGAAGGTGCCGACGTACCAGGGGCCCTCAGCGTTGAGCGCCCGCACCCGGCCGAACCCGCGAAGCCGTCGGGCGCCGACCACGATGGTATCGCCCACCGGGGTGGCGTTCACGAGAGGGACCGCTCCCTCGCCCGAGAAGTCGCGGAAGTCGAGCAGCTTGGGATCGCCGGAAGAGGTGGTGCCGAGGCCCGGTATGGCCGGATCGATCCCGGTGTCGAGCACGCCGATGACGACGCCCCGGCCGTCAAACGTGGGATGCATTCGAACGAAGCGGTCGGCACCGGTGCTGGCCAGCGGCATCCAGCCGGAAGCGTAGGCCCGCTCGGGCGGGGCGATGCGCTCCACCGGTTCGGGCGCCGGAGCGGGCGCCGAGTCGAGTGAAGGGACCCGGACCGGCGAGCGCGGCAGCGCGACCGGATCGATGTTGGGCTCGACGGCGGGGGGCTCCTCCCGACGCGAGGGCGAGCACGCCAGCGCCAGCGCGAGGAGAGTGGTGAGTGTCACCCTGAACACAGTGAAGGGGGCATAGCCCAGCATGGTCCCCTTCGCTTCGCTCAGGGTGACAACCGACATGTTCCGATCCACCTTATCGGCCGGGAGCCGCGTCGAGCGGCGGGAGCACGAAGGGACCCAGATGTGGCCCCGGATAGCTCGCGGCGACCCCCAGGAGGAAGGCGAGGCGATCGCGGGTCTCCTCCGGGGGCACGATCGCGTCCACGTAGCCGCGCGCGGCGGCGTACTTGGCGTCGAGCTGGTGCTCGTAGTCGGCGCGCATGGACTCGATCGACGCCTTGGCCTCGGCGACTACCTCCCGGCGCTCCCGGCCGGCGCGCTCGATCTCGGCGCCGTGCACCGCCATCACCGCCGCCTCGCCTTCCATCACCGCCATCCGCCCGGTGGGCCAGGAGAGAATGAAGTCGGGGTCGAATCCCTGCCCCGCCATCGCGTAGTAGCCGGCGCCGCTGGCGTGGTTCACCGTCAGCACGATCTTGGGAACCACCGCCGTCGCCATCGCCTCCACGAACCGGGCTCCGGCCCGGATGATCCCCGACTGTTCCGCCTCCGGGCCGACCATGAACCCGCTCACGTCCTGCACGAACAGCAGCGGCAGTCGTTCCCGGCTCGCCGTCTCGATGAAATAGGCGACCTTCTCCGCGCTCCCGGTGTAGACGATCCCTCCGAAACGGGGCCGCTCGCCCGGCTGGCCTTTGATGATGCCGCGCTGGTTGGCGATGACCGCGACCGGCCGACCCTCGATGTGCGCGTGGCCGCAGAGCATCTCCCTGGCGGAGTCGGGCTGAAATTCGTCCAGCGCCCCGCCGTCGAGGATGCAGGCCAGGATGTGGCGCATGTCGTAGGAGAGGCGGTGGTCCTGCGGCAGGAGGTCGTACAGATCGGCCGCGGGGCGGGCCGCGGCCAGCGGAGGCCGGAGCCGGTGGCTCACTCCGTCCGCCAGCGGGAGCCGGCTGATGTACTCCCGGATCCGCTCGAGACACTCGGCGTCGTCGGCGGCGCGGTAGTGGGCGACGGCGCTCAGCTCAGTGTGGGTCCGCGCGCCGCCCAGGGTCTCGGCGTCGATGGTCTGGCCGGTGGCGCCTTTGACCAGATTGGGCCCGCCGAGCCCCATGAAGCTGGTCCCTTCGACCATGAAGATCACGTCCGACAGCGCCGGCAGGTACGCCCCGCCCGCGATGCAGCTTCCCATGACCGCGCTGATCTGCGGCACGTGGAGGTAGCGCCGCATGATCGAGTTGTAGTAGAAGATCCGGGCGGCCCCGTACTGCCCGGGAAAGACGCCGCCCTGGTAGGGCAGGTTCACGCCGGCGCTGTCCACCAGATAGATGATGGGGATCCGCTGCCGCATGGCCACTTCCTGGGCACGGAGGATCTTGCGGATGGTCTCGGGCCACCACGAGCCCGCCTTGACGGTGGCGTCGTTGGCGACGACCACGGCCGCGCGCCCTTCCACGACGCCGATTCCGGTGATCACGCCGGCGCCCGGCGCCTGCCCCTCGTACTGATCGTAAGCCACGAGCAGCCCCAGCTCGAGCCAGGGGGCACCGGGGTCGAGCAGTCGCTGCACCCGTTCCCGCGGCGCGAGCTTCCCCTGCTCGTGCATCCGCGCGACCCGGGCGGCGCCGCCTCCCTGCTCCAGGCGGGTGGCGAGACGGCGGTACTCATCGGTGAGGGTCCGGAGGCGGCTTTCCTTCGGCGAGGTGGAGGCGGTCACGCTTCGAGGTGCTCGGCGGCCCAGGATTCGATGTAGGTGATCAGGTCCGAGGTGGGCGTGCCGGGACCGAAGAGCTTGCCGATCCCCCGATCTTGAAGCGCGCTCATGTCATCAGCGGGGATGATCCCGCCGCCAGTGACCAGAACGTCCGGGCGACCCATCGAATCGAGGAGCTGGCGCACCCGGGGAAAGAGCGTCATATGGGCGCCGGACAGGATCGAGAGCCCCACGACGTCCACGTCTTCCTGCACCGCCGCGGTCGCGATCATCTCGGGCGTCTGGTGCAAGCCGGTGTACACCACTTCCATCCCCGAGTCCCGGAGTGCGGCGGCGACGACCTTGGCACCCCGGTCGTGGCCGTCGAGCCCCGGCTTGGCGACGAGGACGCGGATCGGGCGGGCGCGGGCGGAAGTCATGAAGCGGCGCGGTCTCCAGACAGCAGGTCGTCGGCCAGCAGGGCGAGCGAGCGAATAGTGCGACAGCGGTGGTCCGGCGATTCCGCGGCGGAACAGAGCAGCACGGCCTCGATCCCGGCCGCCCGGGCGCCGACCACGTCCACCTCGTACAGATCGCCGACGTGGAGCGCCTCGTCGGGGCGGACGCCGAGCGCCTCCAGCGCGGCCCGGAAGATAGCCGGATCGGGCTTCTCCACACCTACCAGGGCCGAGTCGAGGACCACGTCGAAGTACTGGAGCAGACCGGCCGCCTCCAGCGCCGCCTCCACCCGGCCGTCGCTGTTGGAGACGACGCCGAGCCGGAGCCCCGCCGCCTTGAGCCGGGCCAACGTCTCGCGAGTGTCGCCCGCCACGGAGCTCCAGAGGTGCCGCTCGAGGTGCAGCCGCGTGAGACAGGCGCGCACGGCTTCCATCCGTTCCGCCGGGACTCCCGCGACCCGAAAGAGCGTCTCCAGATAGGCCGCCGCGCGCTCGCGGTCGGCACCCCGAGCGGTCTCCATGGCGCGTGAGGCTTCGGCGGAGCCGGCGGCCAGGTCCTCAGCCGTGAGGGGGATTCCCAACGCGGCGCTGACCGCGGCGGCCATGCGGGAGTAATCCAGGAACACGAGGGTGTTCCCGGCATCGAAGAGGACGGCGCGCAATCTCAGCGGAACCGGAGCAGCGCGCCGAGCCCGTCGATGTCATCGCGCGCCTTCGGCTCGTACACCACGTTCACGTCCACACCCTGGCGGAGCGCCTCTTCGATGGCGTCATCCACGACGTCGAGCACCGCTACCGGCTCCCCCTCGTCACGGCACTCGCGCTCGGTCAGCGCGAGCCGGCCCGACTGGCCGCAGCGGAATCCCGGCTCGGCGGCGTCGGCGTGGACCAGGAGCGAACGAACCTGACCGCGGGAGAGCGCCCGCAGCGTGGGCGTGAGCCCGTTGAGCCCCCATCCGGTGCCCACTCCCTCCAGCATCTCGTGGACCAGGCTCCGCTCCGAGGCCCGCTCGTACCCCTCGCGCACGGACAGGGTGGCGGCGTGGACCAGCGCCGGCGTGGCGTCCTTGGGGTTGAGCTTCGCCGTGCCAATCACGCGCTCGACCAGATAATTGTGCAGGAACGGCTCGACCGAGCCGGCGTCGGCGCCGGTGCCGGCGAGCACGATCCCATGCGCCGGATGCCGGCGGTCGAGGGCGAACAGCTCGCGGGCGATCGCTTCCAGGTGGCGCTGCTTTTCCTGGCGGATCCGGTTGTTGAAGGTGTGCTCCCCCCAGCCCGACCTACCGTCCTGGTCGGCGTGGAAGCGCTTACCGCGGGTGCTGTCGGCGCGAAGCCCCGACAGCTCCCTCGTGTCGAAGGCGGTGACCTCGAAGAAGCGGGCGCTGGTCCGGTCGAACACCACGGTCAGCAGCCGCCCGAACTCGTCCTCCACCGAGGCCAGCTCTCGCACCAGCGGGGTGCTGTCCACGGCGAGCCGCGAGCGGTAGACCACCGGCAACGGCAGCGCCTCGAAGAGACCGATGGCCTCGCAGGCGAAGAGCGCCACTCCCTGGGTGGAGGGAAGGTTTTCCGGCGTGCGCAGGTGGTCGTGGACGCGCTGGAGGTCGCGCGCGGCAGCCTCCTGCACCGCCCGGTCGAGACCGAGTCGGGGCAACCCCTTCAGTGCCTCCTTGACCCGATTCTTGAATTTGATGAGATACTTGCCTCGGGCCCGGTCCCGCGGCTCGAGCTTGAGATAGCAGCTCACCACTCGATGCGGACCGGGATGAACCTCGGTCAGCCCGGCCAGACGCTCGGCGATCGCCGGGGGTTCGCCCTTTGCCCGGCCCCTGCCGTTCCGGTCGGTGGCGGCCGCTTTGCGCGCGGTGTCAGAAGAAGACCGGCTCGCGATAACTGCCATAAATTTCCTCCAGCACATGCCGGATCTCGAACAGCGTGCAGTATGCGCGCGCGCAGTCCAGCATGGCGGGTATGATGTTGCGATCTTCGGCGGCGGCGCGGCGGAGAGCCTCGAGCCGCTGCTCGACGAGCCCGCCGTCACGCGTGGCCCTGAGGTGGGCCATGCGCGCCCGTTGAGTCCGCTCGGCCGCGTCTCCAACCTTCAGGATCTCGACCGGCGCCTCCGCCTCTTCCACGAAATCGTTGAGCCCGACGACGGTGCGCCGGCCCTGCTCCACTTCGCCCTGAAAGCGCATCGAGCTGCCCGCGATCTGCCGTTGAAACCAGCCGGTCTCGATGGCGGCGACCACCCCGCCCTGCGCCTCGATCTCGGCGAACAGCCCCTCCGCCTCGCGCTCCATTCCGTCGGTGAGCGCCTCCACGTAGTAGGAGCCGCCGAGGGGGTCGGAGACGTTGGGCACGCCGGTCTCGTAGGCCAGGATCTGCTGGGTGCGGAGAGCGATCCGCACCGACTCCTCGGTCGGCAGTGCCAGGGTCTCGTCCAGCGCGTTGGTGTGCAGCGACTGGGTACCGCCCAGCACCGCGGCGAGGGCCTGATAGGCCACCCGCGCCACGTTGTTGTGCGGCTGCTGCGCGGTCAGCGTGACACCGGCGGTCTGGCAGTGGATCCGCATCTTCCAGCTCCGCGAGTCCCGCGCGCCGTAGCGCCCTCGCATGTGCCGGGCCCAGATCCGCCGTGCCGCCCGCAGCTTGGCGATCTCCTCGAAGAAGTCGTTGTGGACATCCCAGAAGAAGGACAGCCGCGGCGCGAACAGGTCGACGTCGAGCCCGCGCGCCAGGCCG
>JACCSE010000259.1 GCA_013813145.1 Gemmatimonadales bacterium | reverse complement strand
TCGGCCGTGGCCGGATCCGCCGCGGTGCGCGAGGAGCTGACCCGGCGGCTGGACGAGGCCGATTCGCTGCTGCTCCTCCTCGACTACGATGGCACCCTCGTCCCCTTCACGCCCACGCCCGAGCTGGCGCGGCCCGACGCGGGGCTCATGGCACTGCTCCGCTCGCTCGCGGTGCGGCCGGGAACGGAAGTGCACGTGGTCAGCGGGCGCGCTCGCGAAGCCCTCGACAAGTGGCTCGGCAGCCTTCCCGTCTGGCTGCACGCCGAGCACGGCTTCTGGTCGAGGGATCCTGCGGAGCGGACCTGGGTGCCCGCCGCGGAGGTCGGGGGCTCGTGGCGGGAGCCGGTGCTCGCCATCCTCCGCGATACCACGGCCCGCACTCCCGGCTCGCTGATCGAGGTGAAGGCGGTGGCGCTCGCCTGGCACTACCGGCTGGCCGATCTGGAGACCGGCGCCCGGCGGGCCAACGAACTGCGCCTGCATCTGAACCAGCTGCTCAGCAACCAGCCGGTCGAGATCCTGGCCGGTAACCGGGTCCTGGAGATCCGACCCCACGGAATTCACAAGGGGCGCATCGTTCCGCCGCTGCCGCCGGAGAAGCTGGCCCGGACCGCGGTCCTCGCGATCGGGGACGACCGCACCGACGAGGATCTCTTCGCGGCTCTCCCGCCCGAAGCGATCAGTATCCGGGTGGGTCCGGGTACCACGAAGGCGCGTTTCAGGCTCGAGGGCGTCGCCGCCGTGCGCGCCCTGCTCCAGTCGCTGGTGGACAGCGGGGCCCGGGCCGATCGATGGGTCTCGAACCAGGTCGCGCCCGTGCGGCCATGAGCCGGTTGACCCCGCCGGTGAGCGAGCGGGATCACGCCGAGGGACCGGCGGACGCCCGGGTTACCCTGGTGGAGTACGGCGACTTCGAGTGCCCGATGTGCGGGGAGGTGGTCGCGACGATCAAAGCGGCACAGGCGGCTTTCGGGCCGAATCTGCGCTTGGTCTTCCGGCATTTTCCCCTCTTGGCTTCGCATCCGCATGCGCTCGAGGCGGCCAAAGCGGCCGAGGCGGCGGCGGCCCAGGGCCGCTTCTGGCCCATGTACGTCCGCCTCTTTCAGCATCGGACCGAGCTCGACCGGAACGCGCTGCTCCGTCACGCGCGGAAGATCGGGCTCGACCTCGAGCGCTTCGAGCGGGACTTGGGTGCCCGCGACGCGGAGGTCAGGATTCGCGAGGATCTGGCCAGCGGCGCCCACAGCGGTGTCCGGGGCACGCCCAGCCTGTTCATCAACGGAGATCGCTACGATGGTCCCCAGAACCGGGCGGCCCTGATCGACGTCTTAGCTCTAGCGGCCGTCGCGACCGCCGGATAAGGAGCTTTCGCCATGGCCACGAGGGAGTCCGCCGCGCGCCGGGCGGCCGTACGCGGGGTCGGCCGGGTCACTCTGGTGCGGCTGGCGGTCTACTACGTCATCGCCGGCGCGGTGCTCCTGCTGCTCACCGCCGCCCTCCCCGAACAGCCGCTGACCCGGGATCCCCTTAGCGCACCGACCGAGCCCGGAGCCGGAATGGAGTGGTTCCGCCAGCGGATCGCGGTCTTCCCGTCGGGCGCGCCCCGGTGGGTGGATGCGCTGGTCCAGATGTTCGGCGCGCTGGTCCTGGTGCTGCCGATCGCCTTCGTGTACGTGCGCACCCGCACCCGACTCAAATTCGATCGCTCGCTGGTGCAGACGGTCATCGTGCTGCCGATCGTGGTGGCGGCGATCCTCGTGGTGGTGCGGGACAGCCTCGCGCTCGCCTTCAGCCTGGCCGGCATCGTCGCCGCGGTGCGGTTCCGCAACACCCTGAAGGAATCGGGCGACGCCGTGTACATCTTCGGCTCCATTGGGATCGGGTTCGCCACCGGCATCCACGCGCTCTCGGTGGCGGCGGTGCTGTCGGTGTTCTTCGTGATCGTGGAGCTGGCGTTGTGGAAGTTCAACTTCAACGCCGAGTTCGAGGAGACGTTCGCCCGGCTCTGCCTTCCATCGGGTGCCGACCTGGCGGAGATATCTGAAGCCACCGGCGAACACCCGCGTCCGGCCGCGCCGAACGGACGCAAGCGCGCCGCCGAGGACGGCCGGAGCACCACGCTGCGGATCTACGTGGACCAGGTGGAGCCGGCGCGGCCGGCCATCGAGGCGGTGCTGGGACGGGACGCCAAGCGCTGGACGCTGGTGCAGACCAGCGTCAATGAAGGCGGGCCCAAGGTGCTGGAGTACCGGGTCCGACCGCGGAAGAGCGTGGGTCTCGACGGGCTGCGGGAGCACCTGCTGCGCGAAGGCGCGCCCCATGTGGTGGCGGCGGATGGAGTGAGGGAGCGGGGCGGTGATGAGGTGGATCTAGCTTGACCCCGAGTGCCTGAAGGCCCGAAGGTACCATTCCCAGAACTTCCCAAGCGGGGCGGCGACTCCCATGCGGATCGAGACACTGGCGGTGCACGCCGGGCACGTGCCGGATCCGGCGACGGGCGCGGTGAGTCCGCCGATCTATCTCTCCACCACGTTCGCCCGCGAGGAGGACCTGTCGCTGCCGCACGGGTTTCTCTACGCCCGGAGCGACAACCCGACCCGCCGGGCGCTGGAGGCGGCACTCGCGCCGCTGGAGGGCGGGGCGGTGGCCCTGGCCTTCGCCTCCGGTATGGCGGCGACGGCGGCGGTCTTCCAATCGCTGGCGCCAGGCGACCATGTCGTCGCCCCGGCGGATGCGTACCACGGCACCGGGAAGCTGCTCAAGGAGGTGCTCGCCCCCTGGGGCCTCGCGAGCAGCTTCGTGGACATGACCGATCTCGCCGCGGTCGAGCGGGCACTCACCTCACGCACCCGGCTGGTCTGGGTGGAGACGCCGTCCAATCCGGCGCTCGCGGTGACCGACATCGCGCGGGTGGCCGAAGTGGCCCATGCGGCGGGCGCGCGCTGCGTCTGCGACAACACCTGGGCCACGCCGCTGCTTCAGCGCCCGCTCGCCCTCGGGGCCGACATCGTGATGCACGCCACCACCAAGTATCTCGGCGGCCACAGCGACGTGACCGGAGGCGCGCTGGTGCTGAAGGAGGACGGCGAGGCGGCGGCGCGACTTCGGAGCATTCAGGCGCTCGGCGGCGGGGTGCCGTCGGCGTTCGACTGCTGGCTGGTGCACCGGGGGATCCGCACCCTGCCGCACCGGATGCGGGGGCACTGCGACAACGCGGAGTCGGTGGCTCGCTTCCTCGCGGACCATCCGAAGGTGCAGATGGTCCACTATCCGGGACTCGAGAGCGACCCAGGTCATTCGGTGGCGAAGCGGCAGATGAGCCGGTACGGCGGGATGGTGTCGTTTCAGGTGGACGGCGGTGCCGCGCCGGCGCTCGGGGTGGTGTCCCGGGTGCGCGTCTTCACCCGGGCGACGAGTCTCGGCGGGCCGGAGAGCCTGATCGAGCACCGCGCGTCGGTCGAGGGGCCCGACACTCGTACGCCTCCCGGATTGCTCCGCTGCTCGATCGGGCTGGAGCACGTGGACGACCTGATCGAGGACCTGGATCAGGCCCTCGCCTGAGCGGAGCCGGCGACTACTCCGGTGGCAGCGCCCCGGGCCGAATGCGCTTGATCGCCCGACGGGCTCCGGCGGCGATCTCGTCGTTGAGGTCCTCTTCGACCATCAGCTTGAGCCGCGGGATGGCCGCTTCGGCCGCGGGTCCGATCTCGCCGAGGGCCACGGTGACCGGGAAACGGACCGCGGGGATCTCGTCGTCCAGCGCCGCGATGAGCGCGGGGACCGCGGCGGCCGCTGCGGGACCCATACTGGCGATCTCGTAGGCCGCGGCGTTGCGGCTGACCGGCGCCGGCGCCTTGAGGTCGGCGATCCACTCGCTGAGCG
>JACCSE010000233.1 GCA_013813145.1 Gemmatimonadales bacterium | reverse complement strand
GTAGCGGTCTCACTCGAACCTCCGGCCGGGAGCGATCCCGCGACCCCGGGCCCATGCTTCCACCGGCATCCGGCTTCGGCCGGCCGGCTGCACCTCGCGCAGGGAGAGCGCCCCATCTCCGGAGGCGACGAGCAACCGTTCTCCCGTGGCCAGCACGGCGCCGGGTTCCCCCGCACCTTCCACAGCCTCGCCCCCAAAAAGCTTCACCGGCGCCTGGTCGAGCATGGTCCACGCGCCTGGCGCGGGGTCGAAGGCACGCACCTGTCGCGCGAGCGCACCCGCGTCGCGACTCCAGTTCATCCGCGCCACTTCGCGATCGATCTTGGGTGCGTACGTCGCGGCCCGGTGTTCCTGCCGCTCTGGCCGGGCGAGATCGGTCGAGACGAGGGATAGGGCCTCGACCAGCGCCTTCGCTCCCAGCTCGGCGAGACGGGCGGCGAGCGCCCCGCTGGTCTCGCCCGGGGCGACCGCCGTGGCCACGCGGTGCAGGACCGGCCCACTGTCGAGGCCCTCCTCCATCTGCATGATGCTGACTCCGGTTTCGCTCTCGCCGGCGAGGATCGCATGCTGGATGGGAGCGGCGCCACGGAAGCGGGGGAGCAGCGAGGCGTGGACGTTGAGCATCCCGCGCGCCGGCGTCTGGAGCACCTCGGGCTTGAGGATGTGTCCGTAGGCGACGACGACGCCCAGGTCCGGCTCGAGCCTTCGGAGGCTGGCCAGGAACAGATCGCCCACCGGCCGCACCGGCTGGAGCACCGGCAGCCCCGAGGATTGGGCGAGCTGCTTGACCGGGGGCGCAACAAGGGCGGAGCGGGAGCGTCCCTGGGGCTTGTCCGGCTGGGTCACGACGCCCGCGACCTGGAACCCGCCGTGGAGCAGTGCGCGGAGCGACGCGCCCGCGAACTCCGGCGTTCCGAAGAAGACGATCCGCATCACTCCGACCGGGCGGCTTCCCCTGGTACCTCTTTGGTGTAGCCGGTGTCATCCTTGTGCTCGCGGCGATACTTCGCGAGCAGCATCTGCCGCTTGATGAGGCTCAGATGATCGAGGAAGAGGATACCGTCGAGATGGTCGACCTCGTGCTGGATCGCTCTGGCCTTGAGGCCGGTCGCCTCCCTGCGGTACCGGTTCCCCTCCTGGTCGGTCGCCTCGATGACGACCCGCTCGGGCCGGCTGACATCGCCGTAAATCTCGGGGACCGAGAGGCACCCCTCCTCCGCCACCGAGCGTCCCTCGGCCTCGACGATCTCCGGATCGATCAGTGCGAACCGGTCGCCGTCGGCGTCCACCACGGCGACCCGTCGGGGGATGCCGATCTGATTGGCCGCCAGCCCGACGCCCTTGGCGGCATCCATCGTCTCGAACATGTCCTCGACCAGCCGCCGGACCTCGTCGTCCACGGCACCGACCTCGGCGCTCCGCTGCCGCAGGACGGGGGAGCCGAGCAGATGCAGCGACCGCAGGCTCATGCCGGGGGCGCTCCACCAGCGGTCGCTCCACCGGCGGTCGCTCCACCGATCCGCACGATCCGCGATCGCTCCACGATGACGGTAGACGTGCCCGTCTCCACCGTCACCCGCACCTCCTTGGCCCCCTCGCTCTCCACTTCCTTGATGTCCTTCACTCGCCCGATGATGCCTCCGCCGGTCATGATCTCGTCGCCCTTCTTCAGGTTGGCGAGCAGTTGCGCGTGCCGCTTCCGCGCCTGGCCCGACGGCCGGAGGATGAGGAAGTAGAACACGAGGCCGATCGCCACCATCTGCAGCAGCAGGACGGTGAGGCCGGAGCCGGAACCGCTCTGGGTCTGGAACATGGATCTCCTTTGGAGTCGAGGGTCTAGACCCTCGACTCTCGACTGTTGTATCTGTCCAGCCACTCCCTGCTCCACCCCTCGAACGTCCCGTCCAGGATCCGCGTCCGGGCCTGCTCGCCGAGCCGCACCAGGAACCGGACGTTATGGATCGACACCAGCCGGAGCCCGAGCATATCGTCCACCACGAAGAGGTGGCGGAGGTATCCGCGCGGATAGGTGGTGCAGGTCTCGCAGTCGCATTCGGGATCGAGCGGCTCGGTCGATCCCTTGAGCGCGGCGCCCCGCACGTTGACCCGGCCGGTGGTCACCCAGGCGGTGCCGTGACGTCCGTTGCGAGTGGCGGCGACACAGTCGAACAGATCCACCCCGCGCGCGATCCCCTCCAGCAGATCCGCGGGAAATCCGACCCCCATAAGATAACGGGGGACCTCCGGCGGCAGCGCCGGCGCGAGCTGCTCGAGGACGCGGTGCATGACCGGCTTCGGCTCGCCCACCGACAGTCCTCCGATCGCGACGCCGGTCCACGGCCCGCGCCGGAGCGTGCCTTCGAGCGATGCCAAGCGGAGGTCGTCGTGGGTGCCGCCTTGGATGATGGGCCATAGGGCCTGAGG
>JACCSE010000193.1 GCA_013813145.1 Gemmatimonadales bacterium | reverse complement strand
ACCGTCACCTCGACCAGGGGCACGGTGGCGTCCGGGGCCACGACGAGGTTGTAGCGCTGAAAAGTGTTGCGCGAGTTGACCAGGGAGAGGGTGCCGGCGAGCGAGGTCGCGGTGCGGGAGAACCTTTCCGTGGCGACGGTCGAGTCGCCATGGCGGATGACGAAGGTGCCGCTGTCGGCGACGGTCTGCCCGGCGAGTGAAGCCGCCGAACAGAGCGCGAGAGCGACGAGACTGGAGAGCGTCGAGAATCGGCGAATCATGAACGATCTATGAGCTGAGGTGGCCGGAGAACGAGAAGCGGATGGTAGCGTTGCCGACCGGACGAATGCAAATCGGGTACCAACCGCGCGGAATCGGTGGCGGCCGCAGACAGTCGCGAGCGTACCCTGGCTCGCACCGTGGATCTTCGCCCGCTGCTTCAGGATATCCGCCGGCCCCAGGACCTCATGCGGCTGGTCGCCGCGCTGGGACACCTGCCGCTGTGGGAGCATGGACCCCATCACCAGCAGCGGAGTCCTCGCCGGCCGGGGACAGATCCTGTCGTCGTGGGACGATGCGGCGAGTTTCCCTGGCTCGGCCTCAGCAGCGACGATCCGGAACGGGCCGCCCGGTCTCTGGCCCGCCGGTGGGCCACCCGCGGGAGGCCCTGCGGCGTGTTGGCACTCGACCCGGAGGCACGCCGTCTGGCCGTGGCGGTAGCGCTCGACGACGCACCCGCCATCTCCCTCGACCTCACCGACCCCGACCCGGTGGCGCTGGGCTGCCTCGGCAGACTGGCGGGCACCGCCGATGGGGCGCTGGCGTATGCGGTGCGGGCCGCGGAGGCTCTCGCCGGGGAATCGGCCGGCCGCCGGTTCTTCCAGGAGTTCCGGGCCGCCCTGCAGCGGATGGCGGCAGGGCTCCCCGGTCCCATGCGAACCGACGACCGGCGCGCTTACGCACTGCTGCAACTCACCCGCGTGCTCTTCCTGTACTTCGTGCAGGCCAAAGGCTGGCTGGCCGGCCGGGAGCGATTCCTCGCTGATGCCGTGGATCGCTGCCTCGCCCGCCGCCGCCGGCTGCACCGAGACCTGCTTCGGCCGTTGTTCTTCGGCACGCTGAACCGGCCGGCAGCGGAGCGGAGTCGAACGGCCGCGGATTTCGGAGCCATACCGTTCCTCAACGGCGGACTGTTCGAGCCCCACCCCATCGAGCGGCGGCTCCGCGGCGACGTGCCCAACGACATCTGGCGCGATGCCTTCGACGGGCTGTTCGAGCGCTTCCATTTTACCGTAGCCGAAGGCGCGGGCGATGGTCGCATCGCCCCCGACATGCTCGGGCGGGTCTTCGAGGGCGTGATGGCGCCCGATTCCCGCCGGGCCTCCGGGACCTATTACACCCCGGCGGCGCTGGTGCGAGCTCTCCTCGACGCCGCTCTCGCCGCCCACGTCTCCCGCCGGCTCGGGTGCCGCGAGTCGGAGGCGGAGCGCCGGCTGGCCGAGCGAGAGATCACTGCCGTGGAGTCGCTGCAAACCGTGACTCTGCTCGATCCCGCAGTGGGTTCGGGAGCATTCCTCCTCGGTGCCCTGGAGTGCCTCGCGGGTCCAAGCAGCACCCGGCGCCGCGCGGTGCTGGAGCGGAGTCTCTTCGGCGTGGACCGGAGCGCGGCCGCGGTGCGCCTCACCGAGCTGCGTCTCTGGCTCGCCGTCATCGCCGAGGATCGAGCCGAGCGCCCCGAGCTGGTTCAACCGCTCCCCAACCTCGACTGTCTGGTGCGCCAGGGTGACAGCCTGTTCGAGCCGGTGGGCGACGGGCTCCGGCTCAGACCGGTGGAACCCGCGCTCGCGAACGATCTGGCCGGGGCTCGCGGAGCGGTGGTGGGAGCCTCGGGCCGGGAAAAGCGCGCGCTGATCCGCCGGCTCGGCGAGCTCGAAGCCCGCGCAGCCGATCGTTCGCTCGCCGGCGCCGAGGCCCTGCTCGGCCGCCTCGTCGGGGACCTGCTGAGCGAAGGCCGGGCGGGCGACCTCTTCGGCGAGCGCCGTGGCTTGGATCGGGCGGCACGCGCGCGGCTCCAGGTGTTGCGGCGCGAGCTGCACGCCGTCCGCCGGGCTCGGCGAACCGTCGCGCGGGAGCGCGAGGTGCCCTGGTTTCACTACCAGTGCCACTTCGCCGACATCTTCGCGCGGGGCGGGTTCGATCTGGTCGTGGGAAACCCACCGTGGCTCCGGGCGGAAGACCTGCCGGCCGAACTTCGCCGGCGACTGTCCGGTCGGTATCGCTGGTGGCGGGCCGGAGGTAGCGGGTACGCCAATGGTCCCGACTTCGCGGTCGCCTTTCTCGAGCGAGCGCTCGAACTGACGGCGCCCGAGGGAATCGTCGCCTTCGTCGTGCCGGCCAAGCTGGCAAGCGCCGGGTACGGAGCCGCCGCGCGACACGGGCTCGCCGCGTCGGCGACGCTGATCCGAGTCGCCGATCTGAGCGGCCGGCCCGACGCAGTCTTCGACGCGACGGTGTATCCGCTCGCGCTGGTGGTGCGGAAGTCGCCGCCGCCGGCGGCCCACCGGGTTCGCACCGACCTCGGCGCGGGGCATGGCCGCATCGAACAGTCGAGACTCGCGGGCGGCGGGCCCTGGCTGCTGGCTCGGGAGCCGGTCCACAGTGCGCTGGCATCGCTGGCCGGCGCGCATCCCCGATTGGACGCCCTGGTCTCCGTCCACCTGGGGCTCAAGACCGGCGCCAACCGGATCTTCCTGAATCCTCCTCCGGATATCGAGGCGGCGGTGCTTCGCCGAGCGGTGCGGGGGCGCGACGTCCGGCCGTTCCAGGTCGAGCCCCGCACCGCGCTGCTCTACACTCACGGTCCCGACGGCCTGGCGCTCCGGGTACTGCCTACGAGAGCGTCGGCCTACCTCGCCGCCCATGCGGCAGCACTCCGGGCCCGAGCCGATTACGCCGGCGGGCCCACCTGGACGCTGTTCCGGGTGGGCGCCGCCACGGCGAAACACCGGGTGGTCTGGGCCGACCTGGCGCGCGACCTCACTGCCGTCGCCCTCACGGCACCGGGTCACGAGCGGCTGGTGCCGCTCAACAGTTGCTATGTGGCGGCGATGGAGAGCGGGCGCGCGGCCGCCTGTCTCGCTGCCTGGCTCAACAGCAGTTGGATCCGGGCCGCCGCACGGGCCGGCGCAGTCCCGGCCGCGAGCGGCTTTGCCCGGTTCACCGCGGGAACCGTGGGCCGCATTCCGCTGCCACCGTCCGCGCTCACTGACCCCGACCTCGCCGTGCTCAGCGATGCCGGCCGGCGGGGCGAACCGATTCAGGGCGACCTCGATGACCTCACTGCCCGACATCTCCATCTCTCCGCCTCCGACCGCGCGGTCCTCCTGCGGTTCCTGGCCAGCCGCGCCCCGAATCGTCGCTGAGGACCTGGCGCCGGTCCCGGATCCGGTACTGACCGCCTTGCGCCCGGGGCCGTGGGCGGCGCCGGACGCGGTCGCCCGCGCGCTCGCGCGCGGCCTGCTGCCGGAAGAGGACCCGTGCCCGGCGCCCGAGTGGCTCCTCGCGGGGCAGGTACGGAGCTTCCGGCGCGTCGTCGCGGCCCTGCGCCGCTATCGGGGCGCGTTGCTGGCGGACCCGGTCGGCAGCGGGAAGACGTACGTGGCGCTCGCGGCCGCCGCCACGCTGGGAGC
>JACCSE010000175.1 GCA_013813145.1 Gemmatimonadales bacterium | reverse complement strand
CGGCGCCATTCCCCGGTCAGCCGGCGAGACCGGCCGACTCGCCGGTCCATTCGCAGCCCTGTCGCTGCGCTCGGAGCTCCTGCTGGCAGCAGGCCTGCTCCGCCGCCTGGCCCACTCCCGCGCGGCCAGGAACCCTCCCTCGTAGGCGATCTGCCGAATGCGGTCTGCGCTTCCTGCCCGATCCACCGCTCGGTGTCGCCGGTTTCTTCACTCCCCATCATCGTTGTTCCCAAACAATGCGGCCGGCCCGGATCCCCGTCATCGGGACCCGACCGGCCGCTTCCGGCGATCAGTTTCTTGCCCTGGCGAGCCCGGCCGCAGCCTCCGTGCGTGGAGCCGTCAGCCCACCCGAACCCATCGTCATAGGCACTCTCCTGGAGAGAGATCCGTAACTGAGCTGCACCGACTTGCAGTGGCCGGCTAGGCTCGGCCTGCGCTGATGGGCCCTCTAATCGCGGAACCGACACCGAACGGACGGACGCCGGCCCCCGCGTTTCGCTGCTGGAACGATGCAATCGGTGCCTGTCACGAGCACGGCCGTGCGCCTTCCAGAGGCGCCGAAGGGAACCGAAGCGCTATGTGGTTGACGGGGTTACAATCTGGGTACCTGGTGCTCGCCGTCAAGTCCCCGCTCCCAGGATGGAGGTCGGCCGAGGCGGGCAGGACAGGTACAAGTAAGTACGATGCAAAGACTTGCGTCTCGTTCACGGCCCTGATCTAGTCCTGGCCACCTAGCGGAAGAGGACGACCGCCTTCTGGAGCGTGGTCCAGATTCCCCACAGCAGCGGTAACCCGACCGCGAGCCAGGCCAGCGCCACGAGCGCCCAGCTTCCCGAGGCCGGCGCGACGGCCCGATCGTCCTCTGCCATTCGCGGCCTCCCGGTCGAGGGCGGAATCAATATTCATTCTCAGGGTACTTTATGCAATTACCCGCCGCAGCAGCGCTCGCTCTCGCTCCACCTCCGCATCCGACATGAACCACCGGTCCGCCACCGGCCGGATCGCGAGATTGCAAAGGAACCCTGCCACGAGCAGCCCCGCGAGCACGTACAGGGTCACGTTGTACGCCTGCGCCGCCGGGATGCCGCGGTCGATCTGATACTCACGGATATAGTTGACCAGCACCGGCCCGAGGATGCCGGCCGCCGACCACGCGGTGAGGAGGCGGCCGTGGATCGCTCCCACGAATTGGGTGCCGAAGATATCGGCCAGGTACGCGGGAATGGTCGCGAACCCACCGCCGTACATGGTGAGGATGACGCAGAACAGCGCGACGAAGAGCGCCACGCTCCCCAGCCGTCCGGCCCAGGGAGCCAGCGCGTACAGCACCGTGCCCAGCGCGAAGAAGACCGCGTAGGTCCGCTTCCGGCCGAGGTAATCCGAGAACGAGGCCCACCCGATCCGCCCCGCGATGTTGAACACGCTGAGCAGGGCCGCGAACGCCGCGCCGATGGTCGCGAGCTGCGTCTTCTGCGCTTGGGTCAGGTCGCGGAGCGCGACCCCCGGCAGGTCGATCAGCTCGCCGCCGAAGACTTCCTGGATCATCGGCGAGGCCATCCCGATGACGCCGATCCCGGCGCTGACGTTGAGGCAGAGCACCGCCCAGAGCAGCCGGAATTGCGGTGTCCTCCACGCCTGGTCCACGTGCACATGCCGGGAGGTGATCATCGCGCTCTTCTGCACCGCTGGGGTCCACCCTGCGGGCTTCCAGTCCGCGGGAGGGATCCGATAGCCGAAGGCCCCCGCCAGCATCGCCACGAAGTAGATCGCCCCCATCGCGAGAAAGGTCTGCTGCACCCCCACCGACGTGGGCGTGGCGAAGTGCTTCATCAGAATATCGGCGAGCGGCGCTCCGATCATCGCGCCGCCGCCGAACCCCATGATGGCCATCCCGGTCGCCATGCCGCGCCGGTCGGGGAACCATTTGATGAGCGTGCTGACCGGTGAGATGTACCCGAGCCCAAGCCCGCACCCGCCGATCACGCCCGAGCCCAGCCACAAGAGCCAGATCTGATGGAGATGGACCCCGAGGGCGGAGATGAGGAACCCGCCGCCCCAACAGAAGGCCGCCACCACGCCCGCCTTGCGGGGCCCGGCGTGCTCCAGCCAGCGCCCGAAGACCGCCGCGGACGAACCTAGAAAGACGAAGAAGAGGGTGTACATCCACCCCAGCGTGCTGATCTTCCAGTCGCAGCCCGCCGCCGTCAGCATCTCGAGAAAGCCCATCGACTCGGCGCAGGGAACCGGCTCGGTGATGCCGATCGCCCGGCTGAGCGGGAGCCAGAAGACGCTGAAGCCGTAGGCCATCCCGATGGAGAGATGGATGGCCAGCGCCGCCGGCGGCACCAGCCACCGATTGAATCCGGGCTTGGCGATGATGCGCTCTCGGGACAGCAGGCCTGCCATGAGACCGTCTCCTGGACATGGATGCGCAGAGCGTCCAACCTATCGATGGCCCCTGGGCTAGGCCAGAGTGGGCGGGCATCACTGGCCCTGAGCCGGCGAGGGGGTCTCCCCTCCGGACCAGCGCACAGTCCTCCGG
>JACCSE010000164.1 GCA_013813145.1 Gemmatimonadales bacterium | reverse complement strand
CCTCGCTATCGGGAGCCGTCGGCGAGAGCGCGGCGACGGGTGCGGCCACCGGTTCCATCGTGGGTTCAGCCGCGGGCCCCGCCGGTTCCGCGGACTCGGCGGTCCGTTGCGACACTTCCATCGCTTGCGCGCGCGCCGTCTCGATCCGCTCGAGCTGCGCCCTGGCATCGTCGTTGCTGCGATCGACCGACAGCAGTTGCCGGAGCCAGTGCTCGGCCTGGTCAAAGTGGTGCAGGCGCTGGTTGATGTCGGCCAGCGCCTTGAGCGCGATGACGTTTTCCCCATCGAGCGTCAGCACGTGGCCGAATGCGGTCTCCGACGCGGGGAGATCGCCGAGATCCAGGTGACACCGGCCGAGCACGATGCTCGCCGGGATGTAGTCGGGATGCAGCTGCAGGCCGGGGCGCAACAGCTCGAATGCCCGCGCCACGTCTCCGGTCTTGCGGTGAACCTCGGCGAGGGGGGCGAACGTCAGTCCCTGGGGGTTCTCGGCGTACCGGCGCTCGAGCTTCTCGATCTCGCTAAGTGCCATCCGGGTCCCGGTTTTCGAGGGCTTGGTCCGCCGCTGAGAGCTGGCGGTGGTCGGGCTCGAGGAGAGTCAGGTGACAGTAGCGAGCGGTGGTCCCCATGTCAACTGCTAACCGGTGCCGTGCCTTGAGGTTCGGCGTCATTCCTTCTAGACTTCCTGCCTTCCCTCAACCGCCGTGGAGTTCGGGTCCTCTCTATGATGCAGGCATTCCGGAACAGCGCGAAGGTAGCCGGGGCGATCTTCGCCCTTCTGATGCTCGTCTTCGTCCTCACCAGCGTCGATTGGCAGGGGCTGGGTACGAGCACTTCGGTCGGCGAGATCAACGGCCAGAGCGTGGATGCGCGCACCTACCAGACGGCGGTGCAGCGGTCCATAGACAACCGGCAACGGGAGTCGCCCGCGGCGCTCGGGCTGGAGCAGCGCACCCAGATCGAGGATGAGGTCTGGGAGCAGTTCGTGGACGGCGGCGTGCTCGAATCGGAGTACGCGCGGCGCGACATCGGGGTCACCGAGGACGAGGTGATCCAGGCCATCCGCAACTCGCCCCCACCGGACTTCCGCGAGGTCCCCGAGTTTCAGACGGACAGCCAGTTCGACCTGGACAAGTATCACCGCTGGCTGACCTCGAGCGTCGCCACCGAGTACCTGCCCATGCTCGAGGCCCAGTACCGCGACCAGATCCAGCGCGCCAAGCTCCTGCGGGTCGTCACCGCCGACGTCTACCTCTCCGACGCCGCGCTCTGGGAGCAGTACCGCGACGAGCACGAGATGGTGAAGGTGGCGCTCACCGCGATCATCCCGCGGAACGCCGTCGCCGACTCGACGGTGAAGCTCACCGGCGGAGAGGTCGAGGCCTACTACCGGTCACACCAGGAGGACTTCAAGCGCCCACCCACGGCATTCCTCAGCTTCGTGGCCCTGCCGCGGCTGACCAACGCCGCCGACACGACGCTCGCCCGTGCCCGGGCGGACTCGGCGAAGCAGGAGATCCTCGGGGGAGCACCGTTCGCGGAGGTAGCGCGGCGCGAGTCGTCGGACAGCGCCACGGCGGAGAAGGGGGGCGACCTCGGCGAGTGGACCCGCGGATCGATGGCTCCCGCCTTCGATTCTGCGGCGTTCGCTCTGCCGCTCAAGAAGGTCTCTCAACCGATCCTCTCGGAGTTCGGGTTCCATCTGATCGAGGTCACCAGCCGGAAGGGTACCAAGGCCACGGGGCGCCATATCCTCTTCCCGATCGAGGTGGCCGGCGAGCACCGCGACCGGCTCGACGCCCGGGCCGACAGCCTGGAGCGGATCGGCGCCGATCGGACCGAGCCGGGCGATCTCGATGCCGTCGCCAAAGCCCTCGGGCTGCCACTCGGCAGGACCGGCGCGGTCCAGAGGGGCACCAAGGTGCAGCTCGGCAACCTGGTCGTGCCCGACGCGGGCGTGTGGGCCTTCCAAGCCGAGGAAGGGGCTACCAGCCCGGTCATCGAGAGCTCGGTCGCCTACTATGTGTTTCGGCTGGACAGTCTGCGCGAGGAAGGGATCCCTCCCCTGGCGGAGATCCAGCCGGCGGTGGCATTCGCCGCCCGGAACGCCCGGAAACAGGCGCTCGCCAAGGACGTGGCCCAGGAATATCTGAAACGAGTCGAGGCGGGGACCTCTATGGCCGAGGCCGCGGAGGCGATGGGCCTCGCGCACCGAGAATTCGGCCCCTTCAGCCGGGTCAGCCCGCCGCTCACCGATCCAATAGTCGTGGGCACCGCGTTCGGCCTCGAGCCCGGCAAACGGAGCGGCCTGCTCGACACCAAGGATGGGATGTACGTGCTCAAGGGGCTGGAGCACGTCCAGGCCGATTCGGCGAAGTTCGTCAAGGAACTGGACGACTACCGCGCCCGTACCATCCAACTGGCGCGGCAGGATCGGGTGCGGGGCTACCTGGAAGCGCTACGGAAGGCGGCCGACGTGGTGGACAACCGGGCGAGGCTGTTACAGCAACAGCAGCAGCAGGCGCAGACTCAGCCGCCGGCGATATAGGGGCTATCGGCTATCGGCTATCGGCTATCTGTCCAGGCGAGCGGAGGCTCGGAGCTGCAGGACCGATAGCCGATAGCCCTCTACTGCGACAACCGCTTCGGCTCTCCAGCAGTATTCTGCGGCGGCGCGTCCGCCTGGCGGGGCGGGACTTCCTTGCGCTGGTCGTCGCCGCCCATGATGGCTTCCTGGGTATCGGACAGACTGCGCTTGAATTCCCGGATCCCCTTGCCGAAGGATGCCCCGACTTCGGGCAGCCGCTTGGCCCCGAAGAGCAGCAGGACGACCAGCAGGATGAGTGCGATTTCGGTAAAGCCGAGATTGGCCACAGGCCCCCCTAGAAAAGCGACCGAGCGATCAGATACGCCACCAGGACGCCGATCAGGCTCAGAAGCGACACATGGAGCCCGATCGGCCCCAGGGTGAAGCTTATCACCAGGAGGTCCGCCGAGACAGGGCCGAAGTTGGCGGACCAGGTGCTGGTGAAGAAAGTCCGGGCGGCGCTGTCGGGCAGGCTCTCCCGCAGGAGGGCGGTGAGACCGCCACCGGCGACGAACCCCGCTATCAGCACCCCGAGATAGAATCCCGGGCGGCGCGGTCCCGTCGCCATCAGCGCCGGCGGTCCACGACGTACGCGATGCTGTCCCGGAGCGCCTCCCGCGCCGGGGAGGCGGGCAGCTCCTCCAGCTCCCCGTCTGCCTGCTGGGCCAGCCGAAGGGCGCGCTCCCGGGCGTAATCGAGCCCGCCTGAGTCTGCTACGGCGGCGATGACGGTCTGGATCTGTCCGTCGGCCGGCTCCGGGGTTCTCATCAGCGCTTCCACCTCCTGCCGCTCCGCCGGCCCCATCCGCGGAAGCGCCGCGATGAGCGGGAGGGTGACCTTGTGTTCCCGCAGGTCCGAGCCCGACGGCTTGCCCGTCACGCTCGCGTCTCCGACGTAATCCAGCAGGTCGTCCACGATCTGGAATGCCATCCCGAGCGCCATGCCGTAGCGCCGGAGCGCCGCCCGCTCGGCCGGGGCGGCCAGGAGGGCCCCGACCTCACACGCGCCCGAGAGCAATGAAGCCGTCTTGGAACGGATGAGGAGGTCGTAATCCTCCTCCGAGTAGTGCAGCGGCTCGTGGGCCAGAAGCTGCCGCATCTCGCCCACGGTCATCTCGTTGGTCACCCGGCTGAGCACCCGCAGTGGCTCCAGATCGTTCAGCCCCACCAGCTCGATCACGGCGCGGGAGTACAGGTAGTCACCCATGATGACCGAGATCTGGTGACTGAAGATCGAGTTGATCGTCGGCATGCCCCGGCGCAATACCGAGTGGTCGACCGAGTCGTCGTGCACCAGGGTGGCCAGATGGATCAGCTCGACCACCGCCGCGAGGGTCGCGGCCCGAGGGTCGCCCGCCCCGGTGGCCTCGTCGGCCAGGAGCAGCAGCGTCGGGCGGAACATCTTGCCCTGCATCTGGAACAGGTGGGCGTTGACCTCGGTGATGAGACCGAAGTCGGCTTCGACGATCCGTCGCAGCTCCTGCTGGACCCGATCGAGGCGAGGGCGAAGCGGCCGCTGTAGATCGCCCAGCGAGACCGGTGCCGTCTGTGAGCTCATTCCCGCCGTCCCGCGGTGAGTCGGTGAATGCGTTCGCCCAGGTCCATGAAGCGGATGTCCACCGCCATGGCGCGCTCGTAGCTGGCGATGGCGGCCGGGTCCTTGCCCTGGGCCTCGGCCGCGCGGCCGAGCCAGTAGAGCAGCCCGATCTTGGAGTCGTCTCCGCCGTCGACGGTCTCCACCGCCCGGCGGAGGACCGTTTCGGCGATGGCATGCTGGCCCTTCTCGAAGAAGCACTGGCCCAGTGCCTCCGAGGTTCGGAGCCGGCCGTCGGGGGCACGGAGCGCCTTCTGGAACTCCGCGATCGCTTCGTCGAGCAATCCCATCTCCTTGAACGCGATGCCCAGATCGTAGTGGGCCTGGTAGTCCTCGGAGTCGATGTTCTGCTCGATCCCGCGCTTGAACTGATCGAGGATCTCCTTGAACTCCCGCTGCTCGTCCTCGTCCGCCGGCTCCCGGCGATCGATACGCATCCGGGTGTCGCGGGGACCGTCGCCC
>JACCSE010000150.1 GCA_013813145.1 Gemmatimonadales bacterium | reverse complement strand
GCTCAGGATGACTTGGCCGCTCAGGATGACTTGGCCGCTCAGGATGACTTGGCCGCTCAGGAAGACTTGGCCGCTCAGGATGACAGCGATGACAGCGCATCGCTCAGGATGACAGCGCTTTGCTCCGGATGACTGTCGCCGGATGTTCCGGCGGCCTGGTGTTGAAGCTAAATTCGCCCGAGGACAGCCCTCGCTGTCCCCGGTTCTACCCAAGCAAGGAGGGAAACCATGCGCTTCCAACGTTCGATTCCGTGGGTCGTCGGCGCGCTGCTGATCGGCCGGTCGGCTGGCCTGAACGCTCAGGAAACCACCACGACACAGCAGGTTCCCGATAGCTCGGTGCAGGGCTACGCACCCGCCAGGCCGGCCGCGGCGCCTGTCGCCCGGGCCGCTCCCGCAAACGCTCGCGCCGCCATCGGCGCGCAGCTCGGGTTCATCGACGTGCTGCCCGCCCGCACTCCCGAGCGGATCCGGGCCGAGCAGAACGCCGCCCGATCCGACCTGCGCGAGGCGGAGTCGGAGCTGTCGTACGCCAATGACATGAAGGAGCAGACCAAGGCGATGGTCGAGGTGAAGAAGCAGGAGGTCTCCACCCTCGACGCGCGCCGGAAGCTGGCCGAGAAGAGCAAGCAGGAGGCGGAGAAGGTGGCCCTCGAGGCGGAGAAAAAGGACGCCGAACGGCACAAGACCTTCCTGGAGCGCCGGGTGAGCCTGCACGAGGCTGAGATCGACCGGGCCAAGGCCGCCAAGCGGTTGGCTCAGAGCGCCGAGCGCGGGCTCGAGCTGGAGATGGAGTTGACCGACCGCCGGCGGGACCGGGTGAGCTCGGGGGTGAATCCCGCGGCGACCCGGCGGCAGGACACCGTCATCCTCGAACTGGAGGGGAAGGTGCTCGAGGCGGAGCGCCGCGCGGCCGAGGCGCAGAAGCAGGTCGCGGACAAGGACGTGGACATCGCCCGCCGGCGGCTCGAGCTGCACAAGGCGCAGGTGACGGCTGCCGGCGGGAGCTAGCCCCCGCCGCCGTTGTCGCCGAGGAGGCGCCGCAGCCGTTCGGCATCGCGGACGGCATGGCCCTCCCAATCGTTGTTGAAGTAGACGTAAACTTCCCTGCCCGATTGCCGGAGGGCGCGCACCCGCCCGGCCCAGGCGCGGAGCTGGTCGTCGGTGAAGCCGCCGGCCGGACCCGCGCCCGCGTGCATCCGGACGTAGGCGAAGGGTGCGGTGGTGACGAGGTCGGGCTGGACCCGGCCGCCCACCGGAATGCAGAGCGCCACCCCGGCCCGGCCCAGGAGATCGTAGACCGCCGGGTTGTGCCAGCTCGGATGGCGGAATTCGACGACCCATCGATGCTTCGGGGGCAGCTCCCGCAAAAATTCCTCCAGCCGTCCCGGGTCGGCCTGGAAGGTGGGCGGAAGCTGGAACAGGATCGGCCCCAGCCGCTCTCCCAGCGTCTCCGCGCGCTCCAGCAGGGGGCGGAGCGGCTCGGCGGGCTCGCGAAGACGCTTGAGATGGGTCAGGTAGCGGCTGGCCTTGACCGCAAATCGGAATTCGGGCGGCACGGCGTCCCGCCAGCGGGCAAAGGTCGCCGCCTCAGGGAGCCGGTAGAAGGGATTGTTGAGCTCGACCGTGCGGAAACTGGCTGCGTACCAGGCCAGCTCGTCGCGCTGGGGCAGGCCGTCGGGGTAGAATACTCCGTGGCGCCAATGGCGGTAGACGTAGCCCGAGGTGCCTATCCACGGTGGAAGCGTGGGCTGCTCTGTGGTTTGCGTCACCGCAGTACCGTCGCGTCAATAGCAGGGTAGAAACCGCCGCCGCGGGCGGCCGGAGCACTCACCAGCATTTGAGGAGCCTTTCATGCGCCACGCCGTCCGGGACGCCCAGTGACCCCGTCTACCCTGGTGCCGAAGCAGAACGGCAACCGCTCCGAGCAAATCCTCCTCTTCGGCCGCAATTTCGTCAAACATCCCCGCATGCTGGGCTCGTTGATCCCAAGCTCGCGTTTCCTGGTGGACCGCGTGCTGCGCCAGGTGGACTGGGCCCGCGCGAATACCATCGTGGAATACGGGCCCGGGGTCGGGACGATCACCGGCGAGATCCTTCGGCGGCTCCGGCCGGACGCCTCGCTGGTGACGATCGAGATGAACCGGGACTTCGTCCGGTACCTCCGGCGGACGGTGGGCGATCGCCGGCTGCACGTCGTGGAGGGCTCGGCGGCGGACGTGCAGTCGATACTCCAGGAGCGGGGCTTGTCCCACGCGGATTACGTGATCTCCGGCATCCCATACAGCACCATGCCCGCCGAGGTGCGCGAGGCGATCCTGCGCGCCACTCACGACGTGCTGCACCCCCAGGGTGCCTTCCTGGTGTATCAGTTCACCCGGGCGGTGCTACCCTACCTGCTCGACACCTTCCCTCTGGTGGACCAGGAGTTCGAGCCGAGAAACATCATGCCGGCGCGGCTCTTCTTCTGCCGGCTGCACCCCGAGCGCCGGGGTGCGAGCCGGAAGCGCGGCGGGCCCAAGAAGCGGGCGCGCGCCGCCTTCGACCGCTAGCGCGGGTCAGAGCTCCCGTGAGGTGATGGTCGCGTCGGCGCCTCGCGCGATGTCCGACTGCGCGTTCCATCCCTCTTCCACGGTGCGCTGCACCTGGCTCAACACGTCGGTGCGCGCGGGCAGCCCGGCTTCCTGGAGGAAACGGATCACCGCACCGGGGATGATGGCGTGCAGGCGAGTGGTGGCGTGCGCATAGTCCCTGAAATGCTGCTGGGCGAGGTCGGCCACTTCGGTATCCTCGAGCGACAGGGCCGTGGTGAGAAGCATGACGTAGCCGATGGTCGCGAGGCTGAAGGCGGTGTAGTCATCCCGGAGATTCTTGGGCAACCCCTCGGTCCGGATCAGGTCGATCAACCCGGCGGCGGCCCCCGCCACAGCCGACCCCGCGCGCTTCACCACCTCGACCACGCCGCCGGCATTCCTGCGTTCGCCGAGTCCGCGCAGATCGGAAATGTGGCGCTCGACCGTGCGATGGATCTGCCGGAGCTCGGCCAAGACGTCCGGATACTCCTTCAGGTCGGTCAACTGTCCTCTGATCGCCTTCTCGATGTGATCTTCCAGCGCCAGCATGTCGGTGATGTAGCTGTTGATCGCGTCGTTCCTGTCGCGGGGCATAGGATCTCCAAGAGTGTAGGGGGGCAGTGGGGCAGTGGCGCAGCGACGGCCGGGTGCCCGAACGTTGGGTGCGAGTGGGGGCGATGCTGGCCTCGCCCGGATGCGCCAGCAGGGTGTCTCAGCCAGCGCTACACCATATCCGCCAGGCCCACGCTCCGTCTGTGTGGAGGATCACCCCGATGACCCGGCTGATCGGCGCCCACACCGTGGACGCGGGCGGGATTCACATGGCCGCGCTTCGCGCGGGCCGGAGTGGCATGGACGCGCTCCAGATCTTTACCGCCATCCCCAAGTACTACGGTGACAAGACGTCGATCCGGCCGGAGCGGGTGACCCGGTTCCGCGCGGCCCTGGACGAGGCCGGGATCAGTCCGAGGAACGTGGTCGCGCACGCGGCCTACGTGCTCAACACCGCGACCGGCGAGGAGGAGAAGTGGCAGCGGGCGGCCGCCGGTCTCCGAAAGGAGCTGGAGCGATCGAGCGCGCTCGGCATCGGCGCCGTCTGCTTTCACCCGGGCGCGGCGACGGGTGGCGATCGAGAAGCGGCGGTAGAGCGGGTGGCCAAGGCCATCGCCGGCGCGCTGGAGACGGTGCCGGGCGAGACTAGAGTGCTGGTGGAAAACACCGCCGGCGCGGGGACGACGGTGGGCCGCACCCCGGAAGAGGTCGGCGGCATTCTGGCGGCGGTGCCCCGGTCACTACGGGGGCGAACCGGGTATGGGCTGGACACCTGCCACCTGTTCGCCGCCGGACGCGATCTGACCGTCTCGGCCCAGGCGCTGGCCCGGGTCCTCGACGAGTTCGAGTTGGCGGCGGAAGAACCGCCCTCGTTCTTTCACCTCAACGACAGCGAGGGAACGCTGGGCTCCAACAAGGACCGGCACATGCTGATCGGCGAGGGAAAGATCGGAGCCGAGCCGTTCCGCTGGCTGTTGCAGGACCGGCGGAGCGCCGGCATTCCGCTCATCCTGGAGACCCCGCAGGAGAACTACCAGCCGTCAGAAACCGATCCCTCGCCCGACCCCTACGACGTACGCATGGTGAAGCTGCTCCGCTCGTTCGCCCCCTGATCGTCGAGATTCGATACAGCAACCCCGCTGGGTGTGCCCGGAACTTGCTCTAGCACCGGCTCCACCACGTAGAGCACGTTGCAAGACCGCGGCTGGTCATCCTGACTGGGCTCCTTGGGTCGCTGGCGCGCCCTTCAGGATGACGGGTAGCCCGGGTCGCAACGCTCTCAATCCGCAGCGCACCGTCGGGGGGCGTATGGAGTCGATCTCGTCGCAGGCAGTCCCGGCGTTCCGCGCCCCGCGTCGTCCATTCCTCGTCGCGCTTGCGGTGGCTGGCCTCCTCGGGGGCGTCGAGCTGACGCCCGCGCTCCCGATGACCGAGCCGCCGCGACTGGAGCCGCTCCCGGTGGCGCCGGCAGTCTGGACGCCGCCGGTCGAGGAGGCGCCGGTGGACAGCGCCGAGCTGGAGCGCAGAGTGGTCGCCCGTTTCGAGCACCGCCCGCTCGCGCGGTTCCTCGACGGGCACACTCGGCAGAGCGGCATGGCGGAGCGGATTGCGCGGGCCATCGTGAAGGAAGCGAAGCAGCTTCGGGTGGAGCCGAGCCTGCTGACCGGAGTGCTGCTGACCGAGAACGCGAGACTGGAGCCCGAGGTGGTCAGCAGCCAGGGCGCGATCGGACTGATGCAGGTGATGCGCTTCCACGCCGGCGAATACGACTGCGCCTCGGACGACCTGCGCGAAGTCGAGTCCAACATCTGCCACGGCGCGCGAGTGTTCGGTGACTACCTCAAGCGCACCGGCGACGTCCGCCGCGCCCTGCGCCGCTACAACGGCTGCGTGCGCGGCACCAACACCCCGAACTGCGGACGGTATCCCAGCAAGGTGCTGCGGACGGCGGGGCGGGTGAGGTATGAGCTGCTGACATACGGCGATGGCGATGGGCAGGGGGGCAGGGGGGCAGTAACGCCACACCGCGCTGTCATCACGAGAGAGCGAAGCGACCGAGGGATCTTATCACACGGGCTCGATACACGCGAAGAAGATCCAAACCTGCGCTCCGGATGACATTGC